>NZ_JBSHKH010000071.1:0-42027 GCF_053643595.1 Streptomyces sp. NPDC055506
AATCAGACAGTCACTCGTCTGATCGAAGGTCAGAAAAAGTTAACGGAGCGCGCGGAGGTCGCACCGATCTCCGCCGCCACCTCGGCCAGCACCCCGGAGGTCACCGTGTCGTCCACGGTCAGCACCGCCAGCGCCTCGCCGCCGGCCACGGCCCGCGACACCTGCATGCCGGCGATGTTGATGCCCGCCTCACCGAGGATGCGGCCCACCGTGCCGACGACACCCGGCCGGTCCTCGTACCGCAGCACGACCATGTGCTCGGCGAGCGCGAGGTCGACGTCGTACTCCCCGACCGCGACGATCTTCTGGAGGTGCTTCGGGCCGGCCAGCGTGCCGGAGACCGACACCTCCTCGCCGTCGGCGAGGGTGCCGCGCACGGTGACGACATTGCGGTGCTCGGACGCCTCGGAGCTGGTGGTCAGGCGCACCTCGACACCGCGCTCCTGCGCGAACAGCGGGGCGTTCACATAGGACACCGTCTCGTCGACGACGTCCTCGAAGACACCCTTGAGGGCGGACAGCTCCAGCACCTTCACATCGTGCTGGGTGATCTCGCCGTACACCTCGACGTCGAGGCGGACCGCGACCTCACCGGCGAGCGCGGTGAAGATCCGGCCGAGACGCTCGGCGAGCGGCAGGCCCGGCTTGACGTCCTCGGCGATGACACCGCCCTGCACGTTCACCGCGTCCGGCACGAGCTCACCGGCGAGGGCGAGGCGCACCGAGCGGGCGACGGCGATACCGGCCTTCTCCTGCGCCTCGTCGGTGGAGGCACCGAGGTGCGGGGTGGCGACGACCTGGTCGAACTCGAAGAGCGGCGAGTCGGTGCAGGGCTCCTTGGCGTACACGTCGAGACCGGCACCGGCGACCCGGCCCTCCTTGAGGGCGGAGTACAGCGCCTCCTCGTCGACGATCCCGCCGCGCGCGGCGTTGACGATGCGCACGCTCGGCTTGACCTTGCGCAGCGCCTCGTCGCCGATCAGACCGAGGGTCTCGGGCGTCTTGGGGAGGTGGACGGTGATGAAGTCGGAGACCTCGAGCAGCTCGTCCAGCGACAGGACCTTGACGCCCATCTGCGCGGCGCGGGCCGGCTGCACATAGGGGTCGTAGGCGACGACCTTCATGCCGAAGGCCGACATGCGCTGCGCGACCAGCGCGCCGATGCGGCCGAGACCGACGACACCGAGGGTCTTCTCGGCCAGCTCGACGCCCGTGTACTTGCTGCGCTTCCACTCGCCGTTCTTCAGAGCGGCGTTGGCCTGCGGGATGTTACGGGCGGTGGCCACGAGCAGCCCGCAGGCCAGCTCGGCGGCGGTCACGATGTTCGAGGTGGGGGCGTTGACGACCATCACGCCGGCCTTGGTGGCGGCGGAGACGTCCACGTTGTCCAGGCCGACGCCGGCTCGTGCGACGACCTTGAGCTTGTTCGCGGCTGCGATCGCCTCGGCGTCGACCTTGGTGGCCGAACGGACCAGGATCGCGTCGACATCGGCGATGGCCGGGAGCAGCTCGGCCCGGTCCCCGCCGTTGCAATGCCGGATCTCGAAGTCCGGGCCAAGCGCGTCGACGGTGGCGGGCGACAGCTCTTCAGCGATGAGTACGACGGGTTTCGAGCTCACGTGAGTCCTCACAAGTCCAATGCTGCGGACGGCCGTCCCGACGGCCGCAGGCGGTGGAGGGATGCTTGCCGCGTGGAAGACGCACGACGCTGTGGGCCTGACGCGTATATATGCAGCAGTGTAGTGGTGGTGCGGAGGGCGCCTCCCGCCTGAGCGGAAGGATCACCCGGACGAGAAAGGGGCCGGCCGTGGCAGCGGTGCCGCGGCCGGCCCCAGGGGCTCACGCCTCCTCGTCGACCCAGCTCATGAGCTTGCGCAGCTCCTTGCCGGTGGTCTCCAGCAGGTGCTCGGAGTCCTGGGTCTTGTACTCGTTGTACTTCTTCAGACCGCCGTGGTACTCGTCCATCCACTGCTGGGCGAAGGTGCCGTCCTGGATCTCGGCGAGGACCTTCTTCATCTCGGCCTTGGTGGCGTCGGTGATGATGCGCGGGCCGGTGACGTAGTCGCCCCACTCGGCGGTCTCGGAGATCGACCAGCGCATCTTCTCCAGGCCGCCCTCGTACATGAGGTCGACGATCAGCTTCAGCTCGTGCAGGCACTCGAAGTAGGCGATCTCCGGCTGGTAGCCGGCCTCGGTCAGGGTCTCGAAGCCCGCCTTGACCAGCGCGGCCGTACCACCGCAGAGGACGGCCTGCTCGCCGAAGAGGTCGGTCTCGGTCTCCTCGGTGAAGGTCGTCTTGATGACGCCGGCCCGGGTGCCGCCGATGCCCTTGGCGTACGACAGGGCCAGCGCGAAGCCGTTGCCCGTGGCGTCCTGCTCGACGGCGGCGATGCACGGAACGCCGCGGCCCTCCTCGTACTGGCGGCGGACCAGGTGGCCCGGGCCCTTGGGGGCGACCATGCAGACGTCGACGCCGGCCGGGGGCTTGATGAAGCCGAAGCGGATGTTCAGGCCGTGGCCGAAGAACAGCGCGTCGCCGTCGTTCAGGTTGTCCTTGATGTGGTCCTCGTAGACCTGGGCCTGGATCGGGTCCGGGACGAGGATCATGATGACGTCGGCCTCGGCGGCGGCCTCCGACGGGCTCACCACGCGCAGGCCCTGCTCCTCGGCCTTGGCCTTGGACTTGGAGCCCTCGTGCAGACCGACGCGGACGTCGACACCCGAGTCACGGAGCGACAGCGCGTGGGCGTGGCCCTGGCTGCCGTACCCGATGACCGCGACCTTGCGGCCCTGGATGATGGACAGGTCGGCGTCGGCGTCGTAGAACAGCTCGGCCACTTTGGGTTCTCTCCTCGGGAGTGCAGGTGTTGCGTCCCACCGTATGACGGGGGGCGGAAGGGAAGTCTGAGGGTCTCGGAATACGGGCGGCCGACGGCGCGCCGACCGCCCGCTTCAGGTCTTACGCCGACCGGTCCAGGGCGCGCAGCGACCGGTCCGTGATGGAACGGGCGCCACGGCCGATCGCGATCGTGCCGGACTGGACCAGCTCCTTGATGCCGTACGGCTCCAGCATCTTGAGCATGGCGGACAGCTTCTCGCCGGACCCGGTGGCCTCGATGGTGACGGCCTCCGGGGAGACGTCGACGGTCTTGGCGCGGAACAGCTGGACGATCTCGACGATCTGGGAGCGCGTCTCGTTGTCGGCGCGCACCTTCACCAGGACGAGTTCGCGCTGCACCGCCTGCGAGGGCTCCAGCTCGACGATCTTCAGCACGTTGACGAGCTTGTTGAGCTGCTTGGTCACCTGCTCCAGCGGCAGGTCCTCCACGCCGACGACGATGGTGATGCGGGAGATGTCGGGGTGCTCGGTGACACCGACGGCGAGCGAGTCGATGTTGAAGCCGCGGCGGGAGAACAGGGCGGCGATCCGGGCGAGGATGCCGGGCGTGTTCTCCACCAGGACGGAGAGCGTGTGCTTGGACATGATCTGGCTTCCTTTACGGCTCTCAGTCGTCTTCGTTGTCGCCGAAGTCGGGGCGGACGTCCCGGGCGGCCATGATCTCGTCGTTGGAGGTGCCGGCGGCGACCATCGGCCAGACCATCGCGTCCTCGTGGACGATGAAGTCGATGACGACCGGGCGGTCGTTGATCGAGTTCGCCTCCTCGATGACCTTGTCGAGGTCGTCCGGGGACTCGCAGCGGATGGCATAGCAGCCCATGGCCTCCGACAGCTTCACGAAGTCGGGGACGCGGGTGCCGCGGGCGTCCGGGTTGACGTCCTCCGGGCCGGAGTGCAGGACGGTGTTGGAGTACCGCTGGTTGTAGAAGAGGGTCTGCCACTGGCGGACCATCCCGAGGGCGCCGTTGTTGATGACGGCGACCTTGATCGGGATGTTGTTCAGGGCGCAGGTGGTGAGCTCCTGGTTGGTCATCTGGAAGCAGCCGTCGCCGTCGATGGCCCAGACGGCCCGCTCGGGTGCGCCGGCCTTGGCTCCCATGGCGGCCGGGACGGCGTAGCCCATGGTTCCGGCGCCGCCGGAGTTCAGCCAGGTGCCCGGCTTGTCGTACTCGATGAAGTGGGCGGCCCACATCTGGTGCTGGCCGACGCCCGCCGCGAAGATCGTGCCCTCGGGCGCGAGCTGTCCGATGCGCTGGATGACCTGCTGCGGGGAGAGCGAGCCGTCGTCGGGCTGGTCGTAGCCGAGCGGGTAGGTGTCGCGCCAGCGGCTCAGGTCCTTCCACCAGGCGCTGTAATCGCCCTGTTGGCCTTCGCTGTGCTCCTTCTGGACGGCCTGGATCAGGTCGGCGATGACCTCGCGGGCGTCACCGACGATCGGCACGTCGGCGGCGCGGTTCTTGCCGATCTCGGCCGGGTCGATGTCCGCGTGGACGATCTTGGCGAAGGGGGCGAAGCTGTCCAGCTTGCCGGTGACGCGGTCGTCGAAGCGGGCGCCGAGGGCGACGATCAGATCGGCCTTCTGCAGACCGGTGACGGCGGCCACGGAGCCGTGCATGCCGGGCATGCCCAGGTGCTGCGGGTGGTCGTCGGGGAACGCGCCGAGCGCCATCAGGGTGGTGGTGACGGGCGCGCCGGTGAGCTCGGCGAGGACCTTCAGCTCGGCGGTGGCCTTGGCCTTGAGCACGCCGCCGCCGACGTAGAGCACGGGCCGCTTCGCCTGGGTGATCAGCTTGGCGGCCTCGCGGATCTGCTTGGCGTGCGGCTTGGTCACCGGGCGGTAGCCGGGCAGGTCCATGGCGGGCGGCCAGGAGAAGGTGGTCTTCGCCTGGAGGGCGTCCTTGGCGATGTCGACCAGGACCGGGCCCGGGCGGCCGGTCGAGGCGATGTGGAAGGCCTGGGCGATGATCCGCGGGATGTCCTCGGCCTTGGTGACGAGGAAGTTGTGCTTGGTGATCGGCATGGTGATGCCGACGATGTCCGCCTCCTGGAAGGCGTCGGTGCCGATCGCCTTGGACGCCACCTGGCCGGTGATCGCGACCAGCGGCACGGAGTCCATGTGCGCGTCGGCGATCGGGGTGACCAGGTTGGTCGCGCCGGGGCCTGAAGTGGCCATGCAGACGCCGACCTTGCCGGTGGCCTGCGCGTAGCCGGTGGCGGCGTGGCCGGCGCCCTGCTCGTGCCGGACCAGGACGTGGCGCACCCTGGTGGAGTCCATCAGCGGGTCGTAGGCGGGGAGGATCGCCCCGCCGGGAATGCCGAATACCGTGTCGGCGCCGACCTCCTCGAGAGAGCGGATGAGGGACTGCGCGCCCGTCACCTGCTCGGGGGCGGAGTGTCCTCCGGATCGGGGCCGGGGCTGCGGGTGATGGGCCCCGGTGGCCTGCTCGGTCATCGGCATTCTCTTCTCAGATGCTGAGGGTTTTTTGCGAGGTTTGTGCGGTTTTCATCTGCTGCACGTAAGGCGCCTGTGCAACAAAAAACCCCTCGTGCCATAAGGCAAGCGAGGGGAGCGCGCCGGGTGGAGTCGCTGAGCGGTCGAGGCTCAGCGTCAGCCGACGCGCTTTCCAAGTACGAGAATTCGGGTGCGCATGGCACAGACCCTCCCCCCGGCGCACACTCACTGTCAAGTGGGTGGGACGGGAGTCTCATTATGTGAGCGTAGGGCCGTACCGCCTCCGATGACGGCGGACACTCCCGAGCTGTACACCCGCGGGGCACCGCCCGCGAACGCCGGCTCGGCAGATCCGTTCGGCACCGGATAGTGACCGCCGGCCAGGGCCCGGCGCAGTCGGTACTCGTCGAGCGGTCCGGAGAACGCCATGCCCTGCCCGTGTGTGCAGCCCATCGCGCGCAGGGCGACGACCTGCTCGGGCAGGTCCACCCCCTCGGCCACGGACTTCAGCCCGAGATCGGTGGCGATGCGCAGCAGCCCACTGGTGATCTTGTACAAGCGGGCGGACTCGACGACACCCTCGACCAGAGCGCGGTCGAGTTTCAGGATGTCGACGGGGAGCCGCCTGAGGGCCGTGATCGCCGCGCAGTCGCCGCCGAACCCGTCGAGGGCGATCCGTACGCCGACCCGCCGCAGGGCGCCGAGACGCCGCTCCAGCTCGTCCGGCGAGACCGTCGGGCCGGCGTCGGACAGCTCGATGATCAGCGACCCGGAAGGCAGCCCGTGCCGCGTGAGCAGTGCCTCGATCGAGCCGAGCGGCATCGACCGGTCCAGCAGCCGGCGGGCGCTCATCCGGACGACGACCGGCACGGACAGCCCGGTCGCCTGCCGCTCGGCGGCCTGCTCGACGGCCTCCTCGATCATCCACCGGCCCAGCTCGGCGGTCTTGTCGCTGTCCTCGGCCACGCGCAGGAACTCCGCCGGGGTGAAGAGCACCCCCTGCGAGGAGCGCCAGCGCGCCTGCGCGGACACCGACGTGATCCGGCCGTCCTCGAGGCAGACCACCGGCTGGTGCAGCAGGGCGAACTCGCCGTCGTGCAGCGCGGCCCGCAGACGCGTGGCCAGCTCCGCCTTGCGGACGACGTCCTGCTGCATCTGCGGCTTGTACAGCTCCACGCGGCCCTTGCCCCCGGCCTTGGCGCGGTACATGGCCAGGTCGGCGTTGCGCAGCAGCTCGCCCGCGCCGAGGCCCGCATCCGCGAAGGCGACGCCGATGGAGGCGTTGACACGGACATCGTTGCCGTCGATGAGGTACGGCTGGGAGAGCGTCGTCCTGAGGCGGTCGGCGAGTTCCACTATGTGCCGTTCCCGGGCGGCCCGGTCGCGGGTGTTGTCCCCGACGATCAGGGCCGCGAACTCGTCGCCGCCCAGCCGGGAGGCGGTGTCGCCCTGCCGGACGGAGTCCTGGAGTCTGCGGGCGGCCTGGACGAGCAGCTCGTCCCCCGCCTGGTGCCCGATCGTGTCGTTGACGGCCTTGAAGCCGTCGAGGTCGATGAACAGCACGGCCGTGTTCCGCAGGGCCAGGCCCCGGTCGGAGGCCCGGCGGCCCGAGAGCGCGTGCTGGACGCGCTTGGTGAACAGGGCGCGGTTGGGCAGGTCCGTGAGCGGGTCGTGCTCGGCGTTGTGCTGCAACTGGGCCTGGAGCCGGACCCTTTCGGTCACGTCCCTGCTGTTGAAGATGAGCCCGCCCTGGTGGCGGTTGACGGTCGACTCGACGTTGAGCCAGCCTCCGTCGCCCGAGCGGAATCGGCACTCGATGCGCGTAGTGGCTTCCTCGACCGGGTTGGCGGCGAGGAACCTGCGCGCCTCGTGCACGACGCAGCCCAGGTCCTCCGGGTGGATGAGACTGGCCAGTTCCGTACCCACCAGGTCCTCCGCCGAGCGACCGTACACACCGGCGGCGGCCGGGGAGACGTACCGGAGGACACCGCTGGGCGCGGCGATCATGATCACGTCGCTGGAGCCCTGCACCAGGGAGCGGAAGTGGTTCTCCTTCTGCGCCAGTTCCTGGGTGAGGGTGATGTTGTCGAGCAGCATGATGCCCTGGCGCACGACGAGCGCGAGCACGACCGTGCCACCGGTCAGCAGGACCACGCGGTCGACGCTGCGGCCGTTGAGGACGTTGTAGAGGATCCCCAGGGTGCACACGGCGGCCGCGAGATACGGCGTGAGGGCGGCGAGGGAGCCGGAGATGGGCCGGGCGGCCGGATAGCGGCCGAGTTCGCCTCCGGGCGTGGGCGGCTGGTGGTGCGGGCCGCCGCGCTGCCCGGGCACGTGCTCGTGCACCACGCGCGTGTGCCCCGCCGTGCTCTGCCGGTCCGGGCCGTGCCGGTCGGTGTCCTGCGTGCGGGGCGCGGCCCACGGGGCGTACGCCAGGAGCAGCGAGCCGGCGAACCAGCCCGCGTCGAGCAGCTGGCCGGAGCGGTAGTCGTGGTGCATCAGCGGCGAGGTGAACAGCGCGTCGCACATCACGGTCAGCGCGAGCGCGCCGATGGCGGTGTTGACCGCGGAGCGGTTCCCCGCGGACCGCCTGAAGTGCAGCGCGAGGACCATGCTGACCAGCGCGATGTCGAGCAGTGGGTAGGCCAGCGACAGCGCGGTGTGCGCCACGCCCGGCCCTTCCGACTTCGCGGCCTGGGCGAGGGCGAGGCTCCACGCCAGGGTGAGCAGCGAGCCGCCGATCAGCCAGGCGTCCAGCCCGAGACAGACCCAGCCGGCCTTGGACACCGGCCGCTTGGCGAGCACGAGCAGCCCGACGATGGCGGGCGGCGCGAAGCACAGGAAGAACAGGTCGGCGTAGCTGGGGCTGGGCACGGGCAGTCCCAGGACCACCTCGTACCACCCCCAGACCAGGTTGCCGAGAGCCGCCATGGCGGAGGAGAGGCCGAACAGCAGCCAGGCGGGTCGAAAGCGGGTGCGGCGGTTGCGGGCGTAGAGGAAGCACGAGACGGAGGCGGTGGCCGCCGCGGCGCTCAGCCCGAAGTCGCCCATGATGAGGGCCACTTGGTACGAGCCCCAGCCGAGCGCGGAACCGACGGCGTACGCCGCGCAGACCAGGGCGAGGACGAGCTGGAGGGCCAGGCCCGGCCGATGGCCGCGGGCCGGCGTGCGGGGCAGCAGCACCCCCGGTGACGGAGGCTGTGCCCGCAGCGCTCCGTCCAGCATCGGGGTCGGCGGCGCGCTCACCGGACCCTCCCGGCCCGTACCGCTTGATGGTGTTCACTGTGGTGGGTGTGGTGGCCGCCGTGATCGGCGTGCGGACCGCGTCGATACGCGGCCGTCCGCCAGGGTCGCCGCCGGCCGCCCCGTCCCGTCGGATCGCTCGTCCATAGGCCGTGCATCGCCTGTCGCCCCCCTCACAGTCCGAAAGGTCCGTCCCCGGCGCCGAAAGTCCCCCGGCGCTGCCCCTGTCGGGACGATACACCAGTCTCGTCACTCAGGGACATAGGTTCTCTACGCTCCGTGACGATCAACAGATATATGAGTACCCACCGCACCCGAAGGATTGCGGACGGTACCCGAGGTCGGTTCAGCCTGTTGATGCACCCGTCGTAAGGATCACGTTGCGGAGCGGCTCCCGGTTCACATAACGGTTCAACTGGTCCACCAGGAGCCGCTTGGCGCGCGGAAGGAACGCGGAGGTGGGTCCGCCGACGTGGGGGCTGATGAGTACCCCCGGCGCACGCCACAAGCGGTGTTCGCGCGGCAGGGGCTCGGGGTCGGTGACGTCGAGGGCGGCGGTGATGCGGCCGGTCTCCACCTCGGCGAGCAGGGCCTTGGTGTCGACGACGGGGCCGCGGGCCACGTTGACCAGGAGCGCGCCGTCCTTCATATGGGACAGGAACTCGGCCCCGGCGAGGCCACGGGTGGTTTCGGTGAGCGGCGTGGCCAGGATGACGATGTCCGCTTCCGGGAGCAGGGAGGCGAGTTCGGTGAGCGGATGCACCGGACCGCGCGCCGTGGTGCGCTCGGAGCGCGCGACGCGCGCCACCCGCGCCACCTCGAACGGAACGAGCCGGTCCTCGATGGCCGCGCCGATCGAGCCGTATCCCACGATGAGGACGCTCTTGTCGGCGAGGGCGGGCCGGTACCCGGCGAGCCACTCCCCCCGGTCCTGCGCGCGGACGAAGTCGGGGATCCCGCGCAGTGAGGCCAGGATCAGGGCGAGGGTGAGCTCTCCGGTGCTGGCCTCGTGCACCCCGCGCGCGTTGCACAGCCGCACGCCCGGACGCAGGTGCCGCAGCCCGGGCTGCACGTGGTCGATCCCGGCCGAGAGGGTCTGCACGACCTCTACGTGGCTCATCTCCGGCATCGGGCGCACGCACAGCGGGCTGGGCTTCATGTAGGGGACGACGTAGAAGGCGCAGTCCGCCGGGTCCGCGGGGAACTCGTCCCCGCCGTTCCAGTAGCGGTAACCGGGACCCTCGGGGAGCCCCTCGATCTCGTCCGGCGGGATGGGCAGCCACACGTCAGCAGTCATGCCCTGGAGGCTATGTCAGGAGCGTGCGACGGCAGAGGTTAGGTTGGGGTGGCCGGAACAGGGAGGGTCACGACCAGGTGGAGCGCAGGACGATCGGCGCGGCGGCGCTCGCGGTGGGGGCCGTCGGACTCGGGTGCATGCCGATGAGCTGGGCCTACAGCACCTCACGGCAGCGTGGCGACGAGTCGCTCAGGGCGGTGCACCGGGCGCTCGACCTGGGCGCGTCCCTGCTGGACACGGCCGACATGTACGGCCCCTTCACCAACGAACTGCTGGTGGGGCGGGCGTTGAAGGAGCGCCGGTCCGACGCGTTCGTGTCGACCAAGGTCGGTCTGCTCGTGGGCGACCAGCACATCGTCGCCAACGGCCGCCCGGGCTATGTGAAACGTGCCTGCGACGCCTCGCTGCGGCGCCTCCAGACGGACGTCATAGACCTCTACCAGCTGCACCGGGCCGACCCGGAGGTGCCCGTCGAGGAGACGTGGGGCGCGATGGCGGAGCTCGTCCAGGCCGGGAAGGTGCGGGCGCTCGGCCTGTGTGCGGTCGGCGCGCGGGCCGGCCGTCGCGGCGGGGCCCGGCCGCACGACGCGACGATACGGCAGCTGGAGCGGGTGCAGCAGGTCTTCCCGGTGAGCGCGGTGGAGGCGGAACTGTCGGTGTGGTCGCCCGAGGCGCTGGAGACCCTGCTGCCGTGGTGCCAGACGCGGGGCGTCGGCTTCCTCGCCGCGATGCCGCTCGGCAACGGCTATCTGACCGGCAGGCTGCGGACCGGCGCGGGTTTCGAGGCGGACGACCTGCGCGCCCGGCACCCCCGTTTCACGGGGGAGATGATGGCCGCGAACCAGCCGATCGTCGCGGGCCTGCGCCGCGTGGCCCGCCGCCACGGCGAACACGTCACCCCCGCCCAGGTCGCCCTCGCCTGGATACTCGCCCAGGGCCCGCACGTGGTCCCGGTACCGGGCACGAAGCAGGAGCGCTGGGTCACCGAGAACGCGGCCGCGACGACCCTGCGCCTGACGCCGGACAATCTGCGGGAAGTGGCGGAGCTGCCCCGGGCCCAGGGGTCGTGGGACTGAGCCGGACCCGGCCCCGGCGGCTAGGTCACAAACCCGCCCAGGCCCCCTGTTCTCGGTTCGGGGTTCGGCGATCGGGAACTTGTGAGGCGCTTGCGGTGTATGACAGGGAGAACCCGCCGCGTCGAAGGGACCATGATCGTGCAACGTCGAGCCGTCCCGGCCGTGTTGGCCGCCGCCGCGCTCCTGCTGACGGCCGGCTGCTCCTCCGACGGCGGAGGATCGTCCGGCTCGGACGAGGGCGCCTCCCCCGGCCGTACGACACCGCAGTCCTCCGCGCCGCCGGGGAAGGCCGGCGAGGAGACACCTCCCGCCAAGGGCTCGGTCGAGGTGGTGCGCACCGTCGCCGAGGGCCTGGACTCCCCCTGGGGCCTCGCTCCCCTGCCGGGCGGCGGCCTGCTCGTCTCCTCCCGGGACGACGGGACGATCGTCCGGGTCGACGACAAGACCGGGAAGAAGACCGAGCTGGGCGAGGTGCCGGGCGTCTCGGCCGCCGGCGAGGGCGGACTGCTGGGCATCGCCCTGTCTCCCGACTACGCCTCGGACCACATGGTCTACGCGTACTTCACCTCGGCCTCGGACAACCGCATCGTCCGCATGCTGTACGACGAGAAGAAGCCCTCCGGTGAGCAGCTGGGCGCTCCCGACACGGTCTTCAAGGGCATCCCCAAGGGCTTCATCCACAACGGCGGCCGGATCGAGTTCGGCCCGGACAAGATGCTCTACGTCGGCACGGGCGAGAGCGGCGACACCGGCCTGTCCCAGGACAAGGACTCCGTGGGCGGCAAGATCCTGCGTCTGACCCCGGAGGGCGAGCCCGCGCCGGGCAACCCGTTCTCCGGCTCGCCGGTGTACTCGTACGGCCACCGCAATGTGCAGGGCCTCGCCTGGGACACCAAGCAGCGGCTCTTCGCCTCGGAGTTCGGCCAGGACACCTGGGACGAGCTCAACGCGATCAAGCCGGGCGACAACTACGGCTGGCCGGAGGCCGAGGGCAGGTCGGGCGACGGGGACTTCCACAACCCGATCGACCAGTGGACCACGGCCGAGGCGTCCCCCAGCGGCATCGCCTACGCCGAGGGGTCGGTCTGGATGGCGGGCCTGCGCGGCAAGCGGCTGTGGCGCGTCCCGCTGAACGGCACGGAGGCCTCGGCCGAGCCGCAGGCCTTCCTGGACGGCGAGTACGGCCGGCTGCGCACGGTGGTCCCGGCGGGCGGCGACCGGTTGTGGCTCGTGACCAGCAACACGGACGGCCGGGGCAGCCCGAAGGACGGGGACGACCGGATCCTGGAGCTGCGGGTGAAGTAGCCCCCGTGCCCCCGCTCACTCCTCGGTGTTCTCCGGCTCCCGCTGCGGGCGTACGACGACCTTCCCGGACGACAGGTCTATCGGGCCGCGTCCGGGATCGCCGTCCCCCGTGTCCTCGCGGGTCAGTTCCAGGCGGTTCTGCTCGTCACGGGTGTGTTTGCGGCCGGGCGAGAACAGTTCCTCGAACACGTTGAACACGGATCCTCCCTGAACCGCGACACCCCCGACGTCCCTTACAGCGTATGCCTCAGCCCGCCGGACCGGGCAGGACCGATTCCGCCGGAAACAGCCCCAGCCGGTGCGCCACCGCCGCCGCCTCGCCGCGCCCGGAGACGCCGAGCTTCGCCAGGATGTTGGAGACGTGGACGCTCGCGGTCTTCGGGGAGATGAACAGCTCCTCGGCTATCCGGCGGTTGGTGTGGCCGACGGCGACCAGGCGCAGCACGTCCCTCTCCCGGCTGGTGAGGCCGAGGGCCTGGGCGGGGTCGGCGGGGGCGAGGGCCGGTTCCGAGGCGGGCGTGAGCGGGAGGCGGGCGCGCTGGGAGAGCGCGGCGGCGGAGTCGGCCAGGGGCCCGGCGGCGAGGTGACTGGCGACGGCGTGGGCGAGGCGCAGCAGCTCCGTGGCGCGGTCGCGCTCGTCCTCGCCGCCGGCCGCCAGCAGGGCCTCGGCCAGGCGGTACCGGACGCGGGCGAGGTCGTAGGGCCGTTGAAGGGGTTCGAAGGCGGTGACCACCCGCGACCAGGTCTCCGGGGTGGCCCGGCCCTCGGCGCGCTGGAGTTCGGCGCGGACCCACTGCTCGTGGGCGAGCCAGACCGGGGCGTTGGTGGTGAGGCGCTTGGCGGACCTGAAGATGCCTTCCAGGGCCTGGGCGCGGCCGTCCCGGGCGGCGGGCAGGGACCGGGCCTCGGCCTCCGCGGTGGCCGCTTCGAGCAGCAGCGGCCAGGCGTAGCGCTGGGTGCCGGGCGGGAAACCGGACTCCATGGTGCGGGCCAGTTCGGCGCGGGCGTCGGACAGGCGGCCCTCGGCGACGGCGAGGGCGATGGTGAGGCAGGAGACCGGGAGGTCGTGCTGCGGCATGGGGTCGAGCGGGCCGTAGGCGGCGCGGCCCTCGGCCAGGTGGCGGGCGGCCTCGGGGAGCCGGCCGCGGGCGAGCGCGAGGAACGCCAGGCTGTTGGCGCCGGAGCCGTGCGGCCCGGCCGTCTGGCCGCGCCGCTGGGCGTTGCCGGCGGCTTCGACGGCCTCGTCCCAGCGGCCCAGCGAGATGAGCGACTCCGCGAGGTTGCTCCAGATCCAGGCCTCGGCGACCCGCAGGCCCATCGCCCCGGTGAGCCGCAGGCCCTCGCGCAGGATGTCGACGGACTCCTCGGAACGGCCGACGCCTTCGAGGACGGAGGGCAGGTTCACATGGCTGCGGCCCACGATCGACGCGAGGCTCCGGGCGACCACCTCGTCCCTGACCTCGTACATGTGCGTGAGCCCGGCCTCGATCTGCCCGGCGTCGACCATGAGGCCGCCGAGGGTGAGCCGGGCGTTGGCCTCGATGTCCTCGGCGCTCACCATGCGCGCGTACTCGACGGCCCGCTCGGCGGCCGTCAGTGCCTCCGGGCCGGGTTCGTGGAGCATCGACCAGTGGGCGGCCGTGGCGAACACCTCGGCGTGCACCTCGGACGGCGGCAGGCCCCGGACCAGCTCCTGCGCGGTGGCGATCTCCTGCCGGCCGTCGCCGCGGGCGAGGCTCTGCACCAGCCGGGAGCGCTGGATCCAGAACCAGGCGGCGCGCAGCGGGTCGTCCTCGTCGTCCAGCAGGCGCAGCGCCCGCTTGGTGATCTTCAGGGCGCGTTCGCGCTCCCCGCAGAGCCGTCCGGCCACGGCGGCCTCGGCCAGCAGGTCGAGGTGGCGCAGCGGGGTGGTGGAGGGGTCGCAGCCGCAGGGAGGGTAGACCTCGGCGTAGTCGACGGGGCGGAGGGTGCGGCGTACGGCGTCGGGGGCTGCGTCCCACAGCTCCATGGCCCGTTCCAGCAGCCGCAGTTGCTCGGCGTAGGCGTGGCGGTGTCGGGCCTCCACGGCGGCGTCGAGGACGGCGGGCAGGGCCTTGGCGGGGTCGTGGGCGTGGTACCAGTAGCTGGCCAGGCGGGCCGGGCGCTGGTCGGCCGGGACGAGGGTCGGGTCGGTCTCCAGGGCTTCGGCGTAGCGGCGGTTGAGGCGGGAGCGTTCGCCGGGGAGCAGGTCGTCGCTGACGGCCTCGCGGACCAGGGAGTGGCGGAAGCGGTAGCCGTCGCCGCCGGGTGCGGGGGCGAGGATGCTGGCGTTCACGGCGGCCCGCAGCGCCTCGATGAGGTCGTCCTCGACGAGCCGGGCGACGGCGGCCAGCAGCCGGTACTCGACGGTGGAGCCGCCCTCGGCGACGATCCGGGCGACCTGCTGGGCGGACTCCGGCAGCCCTTCCACACGGACGAGCAGCAGGTCGCGCAGGGAGTCGGTCAGGCCCGTGCGGCAGCCCTCGTGGCCGGCGACGGCGAGTTCCTCGACGAAGAAGGCGTTGCCGTCGGAGCGTTCGAAGATCGCGTCGATCCGGTCCGGGTCGGGTTCGGTGGCGAGGATGCCGGCGACCTGGCGGCACACCTCCTCGCGGCTGAAGCGGGCGAGTTCGACGCGGCGGACGGTGCGGAGCCGGTCGAGTTCGGCGAGCAGGGGCCTGAGCGGGTGGCGGCGGTGGATGTCGTCGGAGCGGTAGGTGGCGAGGACGACGAGGCGGCCGGTGCGCAGGGTGCGGAAGAGATAGGCGAGCAGGTGGCGGGTGGAGGCGTCGGCCCAGTGCAGGTCCTCCAAGGCGAGGACGACCGTGTGATCGGCGGCGATGCGCTCCAGCAGGCGTGCGGTGAGCTCGAAGAGGCGGGCCATGCCGTCCTCGTCGTGCCGCCCGGTGCCCGACTCGCCCAGCTCGGGCAGCAGCCGGGCCAGCTCCTCCTCCTGTCCGGCGGCCGCGGCGGCCAGCTCGCCGGGGAGTTCGCGGCGCAGGGCGCGCAGCGCGGTGGAGAACGGCGCGAAGGGCAGTCCGTCGGCGCCGATCTCCACACAGCCGCCCAGTGCGACGACCGCGCCCCGGCGGCGGGCGGCGGCGGCGAACTCCTCGACCAGGCGGGTCTTGCCGACTCCGGCCTCCCCGCCGATGAGCAGGGCCTGCGGCTCGCCCTCGCGAGAGCGGGCGAGCGCGTCGTGCAGTGTGCCCAACTCCCCGGCACGGCCGACGAACACGGGGCTGAAGGACCTGGTCTCCACGGCCCCGAGCATCGCATGCGCGTCCGACAGCGCGGCACCGGTTTTCCCACGGACGGCCGGAGCACCGGCCGGCGTCCCCGTGCGAACGGCGGGATCACCGGCCGCCACGCCGGTGTGAACGGCCGCGGCGGCCGGAGCCGCCCCGCCGTTCACGCGGCCCGGGCGGACCTGGTCCGGCGGAAGCCCCGGATATGGCTTTCGTGCTCGGCGGAGTTCTCGGCCGCTTGACGGCGCGCGGCGCGGCGGGCCCGGGTGGCCTCGCGGACCAGGCGTTCGTGGTCGGCCCGGCGGATGAGTTCGGCGGTGCGCAACTGCTGGAGCTCGTACTCGTACATGCTGTGTCCTTGGTGAGAGGCCGGTCACGGAGTGTTTCTCCGTGATGGCTCCACTCTCGTCTCCCAGGCGGGCCGGCCACATCGGGAGAGTTCCGCATCTTCGGCGGCGGTCGGGGCCTTAGACACGGCTGAGGGGCCCCAGGGGCTCCGTAAGGTGCTTACGGAACTCCTAAGACCCCTCAGGACCTGCGGTGACTCAGCCTGCGGACGGCAGTCCGAGCAGGATGCCGGTGTACTTGAGGACGGCCAGGAACAGGCCGATGACGCCGAGCGCGACACCCGCCCAGGCGACGGACTTGATCCAGGGGGCCTGGATCCTGCCGGGCGTGCCGAACGCGGGCCTGGCCAGCGTCACGACGCCGACGACCAGCGCGATGGCGGCGAACAGGCCGCCCCACAGCGCTGTGGCCTGCCAGGCGTCGCCGTAGACCGCCTGGATCTGCTGGGCCACGCCCGCCCCCTGTGCGGTCTCCAGCTGACCGACCAGGTTCTGGCGCGCCGCGGCGATCGTGCCGACCCAGCTGCCGGTGAGCGAGACGACGCCCAGCGCGGCGGAGACCACGGCGGCGGCACCCTGGCCGATGCCGGAGGGGGCCTCCTCCTTGGTCTCGACGACCTCGGTCTCGGCAACCTCTGTCTCGACGACCTCCGCCTCGGCCGGGGCCTCGGTCGTGGTCGCCTCGTCGGACTCGGTGGTGTCCACCGCCTTCTCGGTCGTGGCCTCGGTGGCCTTGGTCTCGTCCACTGCGTTCGTTGCCATGTCTCGCACCGTAAAGTCGCTGTCTGAGAAGTCTCTTAATGATCGTTGTGAGCGGCACGCGCGCGTGCGGCGCGCCACTCGGGCGCCAGCACCGACCAGACTTCGAGATCGTGCCGTACGCCACGATAGGGGTGCGCCTCGCGTCGCACACCGTCGCGGGTCATGCCGAGGCGCTTGGCCACGTTCAGACTCGGCCGGTTTCCCGACGCGGCGACCCACTCGATCCGGTGAATGCCGCGTTCCTCGACCGCCCAGTCGATGAGGACGCGCATCGCCCGGGTGACCAGGCCGCGCCCCGTCCCGGCGGGCTCCAGCCAGCAGCCGACCTCGCAGTTGCCGGTCGCCGCGTCGAAGTTCAGGAACAGCACGCCGCCCACCAGCTTGCCCTCCAGCCACAGGCCGTGCAGGGACCCCGTGTCGGCGGCGCGCATGTCGGCGTACAGCTGGAGCTTCGCCCGGGCCGAGGCCGGGTCCGTCTCGGTCGTCCCGAACGGGATGTACTGCCCGATGAACTCCCGCCCTCGCTCCAGGTGTGCCAGGAACTCCTCGGCGTGCCAGGGCTCAAGGGGTTTCAGCTGGGCGTCGTCACCCAGGGATATCGCGTACATCCCGCTGCCGCTCCTCCTCCGCCAGGACGTCCGCCATCTCGGCGTCCGTCGCGGCGGCCAGCCTCTCATGGGCGGCCCGGGCCTCGGGCGGTTCGATGCTGATCCGCGGCAGGCGCTTGTCGAGCCAGCGGGGCAGCCACCAGTTGGCGCCGCCGAGCATGTGCATCAGGGCGGGGACGAGGAGCGTGCGCAGGACGAAGGCGTCCAGGGCGACGGCGGCGGCCAAGGCGATGCCGAACATGGCGATCACGCGGTCGCCGCTGAGGACGAAGGCGAGGAAGACGGAGATCATGATGACCGCCGCCGAGTTGATCACCCGGCTGGTCTCGGCGAGGCCGACGCGCACGGCACGCCGGTTGTCGCCGGTCTCCAGCCACTCCTCGTACATGCGGCTGACCAGGAACACCTGGTAGTCCATGGAGAGGCCGAAGAGCACCGACACCATGATCACCGGCAGGAAGGGCTCGATGGGGCCCGCGCTGCCGAGGCCGAGCAGTTCGCTGCCCCAGCCCCACTGGAACATCGCGACCACCACCCCGAAGGCGGAGGCCACGGCGGCGACGTTCATCGCGGCGGCCTTCAGCGGGATGCCGACGGACCTGAAGGCGAGCAGGAGCAGCAGACAGCCGAGGCCTATGACGACCCCGACGAAGACGGGCAGCTTGGAGACGATGACGTCGGCGAAGTCGTCGTAGCCGGCCGTCATGCCGCCGACGTGCACATCGAGCGAGGTGCCCGTCTCGGCACGCGGCAGCACCTCGCCGCGCAGCCGGTCGACGAGGTCGCTGGTCTGCTTCGACTGCGGCGAGGACTCCGGTACGACGGTCAGGTACGCGGTGTGGCCGCCGGAGTCGAAGGTCACCGGGGTGACCGAGGCGACGCCGTCGGTGGCACGGAGGGTGCCGTCGAGGTTGTCCAGGGCGAGCTTGTCGTCGGCTCCGTCGACGTTCGTGACGAGGGTGAGCGGGCCGTTCACACCGGGCCCGAAGCCGTCGGCGAGCAGGTCGTAGGCCTGGCGGGTGGTGGCCGCCTTGGGGTCGTTGCCCTGGTCGGAGGTGCCCAGGTGCAGGGAGAACGTGGGCAGCGCGAGGACGGCCATGACGACCAGGGCGACCGCGCCGAGCACCTTGGGGTGGCGCTCCACGAACGCCGACCAGCGGGCGGCGAAGCCGGTCGGCAGCTCGGGTTCGGGCCCGTGCTCGGCCAGGCGGCGGCGTTCACGGCGGCTGAGCGCGCGCATGCCGATGAAGGACAGCAGAGCGGGCAGCAGCGTCACGGAGGCCGCGACGGTGAGGACCACGGTCAGGCTGGCCGCGATGGCGACACCGTTGAGGAAACTCAGCCGCAGGATCAGCATGCCGAGCAGGGCGATGCAAACGGTGGCACCCGCGAAGACCACCGCCCGTCCCGTGGTCGCGACGGCGTTCGTGGCCGCCTCGGGGACCGACAGCCCGCGTTTCAGCCCGCGCCGGTGGCGCGTCACGATGAACAGCGCGTAGTCGATGCCGACGCCGAGCCCGATCAGCATGCCGAGCATGGGCGCGAAGTCGGCGACGGTCATGGCGTGCCCGAGCAGCACGATCCCCGCGTAGGCGGTGCCCACGCCGACCAGTGCGGTGGCGATGGGCAGCAGGGAGGCGGCGAGCGAACCGAAGGCGAGGAACAGCACGACCGCGGCGACGACCACGCCGACGATCTCGGCGAGGTGCCCGCCGGAGGACTGGGTGAGCGCGACGGCACTGCCGCCCAGCTCCACCTGGAGCCCGTCGGTCTCCGCCGCCTTCGCGGTGTCGACGACGGCCTTGGCCTCGCCCTGGTCGATGTCCTCGGCCCGGTCGTCGAAGGTGACCGTGGCGTACGCCGTACGCGCGTCCTCGCTGATGCGGCCCGTGCCCGGCCCGTCGTAGGGGCTGGTCACGGAGGCCACGCCGGGCAGGTTCTCGACCCGGTCGAGGGTGCGGGTCATGGTCTGCTCGACGTCGGCGGCTCGGACGGTGCCGGACGTGGTGTGCCAGACGATGGTGTCGCTGTCTCCGCCGAGCTGCGGGAAGCCCTCGTGCAGCAGCTCGGTGGCGCGGCCCGACTCGGTGCCGGGGACCTGGTAGTCGTTCGAGTACGCGGAGCCGGCGACGGCGGCGCCCGCGGCCACTCCCGCGCAGGCGAGGAGCCACAGCAGAACGGTGACCAGACGGCGTTGGACACACCAGCGTGCTAGGGCTGCCACGAATCGTGCTCCCAGAGTGACTTTTTGTGGATCTTTGGCCGGGAGCAGTCGTCCATGACCTGAACATCCAGCAAAGAACGCATGAGCAATGCGGAGCCACTCTTACAGGCGCACGAGATCGTTTGTCGCTTTCGTGGGCTTATTCACAACGGCAGTGATCAATCGAACTGGTCCCCCAGGGCCATCACCATCGCCCCCGCGATCAGCAGCCACAGCGCCCGCCGGGTGCGTCCCCGGGAGCCCAGCACGGCGGCGCCGGCGCACACGAGCGCGCCGCAGGCGTACGCCGCCGGGACGAACGCCGGGGCGGGGCGGGTGAGGCGGAGCAGCGCGGCGGCCAGTCCCGCGAGGGTCAGCAGGGCACCGGTCCCGGCGGCGGTCCATCGGGCCCGCCGCGCGTCGTCGTCCTCGTCGTCCTCGTCGTCATCGTCATCGTCATCGTCATCGTCATCGTCATCATCCGGATCGTCGTCGTCCGGATCGTCCGCGTCGTCGTCCGGCTCGTCGTCCGGCTCCTCGTCCTGGTCGGCTTCCTGGTCGGCTTCCTGAACGGGGGCCGCCTCCGAGTCCGCTATCTCTGCGTCGGTGTCGGAATCAGCGCGTCCACTCATGGCCGAGACGGTAGCGCGTCGTGAACGAAAACCGGGTGCGGGGTCATACGGCCCCCTGTTAGCGTCCGCCGGTCCGAGGAATCGCCCGCGGCAGCCCGCCGCCCGGCCGAAGCAGGTGCATTGTTTGACGGTCCGACCGAGCTCCTACGCATCCCCTTTCCTCCTCAAGGACTCAAGGAGCCCGTTCACCGATGTCGGACATCACTTCCCGGACCTCGAACGACCCCCTCGCTGACCGCACCGCCCACCCCGGCTACCCGCGCAGCAACCGCTACGACGCCCGCTGGACCATCGACAACCAGATGGGCCCGCACGCGCTCTGGCTGCTGGAGTGGCTGGCCCCGGCCCTGGGGCTCGACACCCTGAGCCCCGGCTCGCGCGTGCTCGACCTGGGCTGCGGACGTGCCATGACGTCGATCTTCCTCGCCAAGGAGTACGACGTGTCGGTCACCGCCGCCGACCTGTGGGTCAAGCCGAGCGAGAACGCCCAGCGCATCGCCGAGGCGGGCGTGGCCGACCGTGTCCTGCCCGTGCTCGCCGAGGCGCACGACCTGCCGTTCGGCGAGGGCAGCTTCGACGCGATCGTCTCCGTCGACGCCTACCAGTACTTCGGCACGAACGACCTGTACCTGCCCGAGCTGACGCGGCTGCTGAAGCCCGGCGGGCGGATCGGTGTCGTCGTACCGGCGCTGCGCGAGGAGATCGACGGCGTCGAGCCGCCGGAGCACCTCAAGCCCTTCTGGGAGCCAGACTTCTGGTGCTTCCATACGGCCGCCTGGTGGCGGCGCCACTGGACCCGCAGCGGGGCCGTGGAGGTCGAGACGGCCGACTGGCTCGAGGACGGCTGGCGCGACTGGCTGCGCTGGTGCGAGGTCGTCGCCGACGAGCACACGGACGAGTGGCACATCCGGATGGCCGGCCGGTGCGCCGAGATGCTGCGCCTCGACCAGGGCGGCACGCTGGGCTTCGTCCGGGTCGTGGGACGCCGCCTGTAGAACACATGAGCACATGAGCAGGGGGGATGCACCGGGTCCGGTGCATCCCCCCTGTCGGGTCCGCGGGGGTCAGCCCTCGCTGACGCCCAGCTTCTCCAGGATCAGCTCCTTGACGCGTGCCGCGTCGGCCTGGCCCCGGGTCGCCTTCATGACCGCGCCGACCAGGGCGCCGGCCGCGGCCACCTTGCCGCCGCGGATCTTGTCCGCGACGCCCGGGTTGCCGGCGATGGCCTCGTCGACGGCCGTGCCCAGCGCGCCCTCGTCGGAGACGACCTTCAGACCGCGCTTGTCGACGACCTCGTCCGGGGTGCCTTCGCCCGCGAGGACGCCCTCGATGACCTGCCGGGCCAGCTTGTCGTTCAGGTCGCCCTTCGAGACCAGCTCGGAGACGCGGGCGACCTGGACCGGCGTGATGGCCAGCTCGTCGAGCGCCTTGCCCGACTCGTTGGCGCTGCGGGCCAGCTCGCCCATCCACCACTTGCGGGCGGAGGCGGCGTCGGCCCCGGCCTCGATGGTGGCGACGATGGGCTCCAGCGCGCCGGCGTTGAGGATCGCCTGCATGTCGACGGCCGAGATGCCCCACTCCGCGAGGAGGCGGGTGCGGCGGGCCAGCGGCATCTCGGGAAGCGCCACCCGGATCTCCTCGACCCACTCGCGCGAGGGGGCCACCGGCACCAGGTCCGGCTCGGGGAAGTACCGGTAGTCCTCGGCCTCCTCCTTCACACGGCCCGAGGTCGTCGACCCCGTGTCCTCGTGGAAGTGCCGGGTCTCCTGGATGATCGTGCCGCCGGAGGAGAGCACGGCCGCGTGCCGCTGGATCTCGAAGCGGGCCGCGCGCTCCACGGACCGCAGCGAGTTGACGTTCTTCGTCTCCGAGCGCGTGCCGAACTTCTCGGTGCCGTTCGGGCGCAGCGACAGGTTCACGTCGCAGCGCATCTGGCCCATCTCCATACGGGCCTCAGAGACGCCGAGCGCCTTGATGACCTCGCGCAGCTCACGGACGTACGCCTTGGCGACCTCGGGAGCACGCTCCCCCGCGCCCTCGATCGGCTTGGTGACGATCTCGATGAGCGGGATGCCGGCGCGGTTGTAGTCGAGCAGGGAGTGGGACGCGCCGTGGATACGGCCGGTGGCGCCGCCGACGTGCGTCGACTTGCCGGTGTCCTCCTCCATGTGGGCGCGCTCGATCTGCACGCGGAAGGTCTCGCCGTCCTCCAGCTGTACGTCGAGGTAGCCGTTGAAGGCGATCGGCTCGTCGTACTGGGAGGTCTGGAAGTTCTTCGGCATGTCCGGATAGAAGTAGTTCTTCCGGGCGAAGCGGCACCATTCGGCGATCTCGCAGTTCAGCGCGAGGCCGATCTTGATCGCGGACTCGACGCCGGTCGCGTTGACGACCGGCAGCGCGCCGGGCAGGCCGAGGCAGACGGGACAGGTCTGCGTGTTGGCGTCCTGGCCGAGCGCGGTCGAACAGCCGCAGAACATCTTGGTCTTGGTGCCGAGTTCGACATGGACCTCGAGGCCCATGACGGGGTCGTACGACGCGAGTGCTTCCTCGTACGACACCAGGTCGGTCGTGGTGGTCACGGTGAAACTTCCCTCTCAGCCCAGCAGGACGTCGTCGTCGCCCAGCCGCTTCAGCTCGCGGTAGAGGATGGCGAGGCCGGTGACGATGGCGACGGCGGACACGGTGGCGTCGATCAGGACCAGCGTGTCCTGCTCGGCGCGGGCCTTCTTCAGCCGCTTGGCGACGCCGATCGCGCCGAACGCGGTCCCGGCCATGGACAGGTACGTGCCGGACTTGGACTTCTTGAAGCCCTTGGCCTTGGTCAGTGCACTCACAGCGACGGAGCCTCCTCGATCAGCGGATGGCCCCACTTTTCCACGAAGGCGGCCTCGACGGCGGCTCCCACCTTGTAAAGGCGGTCGTCCTTCATGACCGGGGCGATGATCTGCAGGCCGACCGGGAGGTTGTCCTCCGGGGCGAGACCGCACGGCAGCGACATGGCCGCGTTGCCCGCCAGGTTGGTCGGGATGGTGCACAGGTCGGCGAGGTACATCGCCATCGGGTCGTCGGCGCGCTCGCCGATCGCGAAGGCGGTGGTCGGGGTCGTCGGCGAGACGATGACGTCGACCTGCTCGAACGCCTTGTCGAAGTCCTGCTTGATCAGCGTGCGGACCTTCTGGGCGCTGCCGTAGTAGGCGTCGTAGTAGCCGCTCGACAGGGCGTACGTGCCGAGCATGATGCGGCGCTTCACCTCGGGGCCGAAGCCCGCCTCACGGGTGAGGGAGGTGACCTCCTCGGCGGAGTGCGAGCCGTCGTCGCCGGTCCGCAGGCCGTAGCGCAGGCCGTCGAAGCGGGCGAGGTTGGAGGAGCACTCGGACGGCGCGATCAGGTAGTACGCCGAGAGCGCGAGGTCGAAGGACGGGCAGTCCAGCTCGACGATCTCGGCGCCCAGCTCCTTCAGCAGCGCGACGGACTCGTCGAACCGCTGGATGACACCGGCCTGGTAGCCCTCGCCGCGGAACTGCTTGACGACGCCGACGCGCATGCCCTCGACGCTGCCGTTGCGGGCGGCCTCGACGACCGCCGGGACGGGCTCGTCGATGGAGGTCGAGTCGAGCGGGTCGTGCCCGGCGATGACCTCGTGCAGCAGGGCCGCGTCCAGGACCGTGCGGGCGCAGGGGCCGCCCTGGTCGAGGGAGGACGAGAAGGCGACCATGCCGTAGCGGGACACCGCGCCGTACGTCGGCTTCACGCCGACCGTGCCGGTGACGGCGGCGGGCTGACGGATGGAACCGCCGGTGTCCGTGCCGATGGCGAGCGGGGCCTGGAAGGAGGCGAGCGCGGCGGACGAACCGCCACCGGAGCCGCCGGGGATCTTGGTGAGGTCCCAGGGGTTGCCGGTCGGGCCGTACGCGCTGTTCTCGGTGGAGGACCCCATGGCGAACTCGTCCATGTTGGTCTTGCCGAGGATGACGACGTCGGCGGCCTTCAGCCGCTGGGTGAGCGTCGCGTCGTACGGCGGGATCCAGCCCTCGAGGATCTTCGAGCCGACCGTGGTCGGGATGCCCTCGGTGGTGAAGATGTCCTTGAGCGCCAGGGGAACGCCGGCCAGCGGACCGAGCTTCTCCCCCTTGGCGCGCTTCTCGTCGACGGCACGGGCCTGGGCGAGGGCGCCCTCGCGGTCGACGTGCAGGAAGGCGTGCACCTTCTCGTCGACGGCCTCGATGCGAGCGAGGTGGGCCTCGGTGACCTGGACGGCCGTGAGCTCGCCGGAGGCGATCTTCGAGGCGGTCTCGGCGGCCGTGAGCTTGATGATGTCCGTCATGGCTTCTAGTCCTCCCCCAGGATCTGCGGCACCTTGAAACGCTGCTGCTCCTGGGCCGGGGCGCCGGAGAGCGCCTGCTCGGGGGTGAGCGACGGACGGACCTCGTCCGCCCGCATGACGTTCGTCAGCGGGAGCGGGTGCGAGGTCGGCGGTACGTCTTGGTCGGCGACCTCACTGACGCGTGCGACCGCGCCGATGATGTCGTCCAGCTGTCCCGCGAAGTGCTCGAGCTCTTCGGGCTTCAGCTCCAGACGCGCCAGCCGGGCGAGGTGGGCGACCTCCTCGCGCGTGATGCCAGGCATGCAGCGATCCTCTGGGGTGAGTGAATGTGGTTTGGCCTAATCCTATGGGGCAGGAGGGCGTGCCCGTGAAACGGTTTGGCGCGCCCGCTCACGAGGGAGCTAGCCGACGCGGCCCGAGTCGTCCGCCGTCGCCGCCGGGAGGGCGGCCCGGGGGCGCTGCCAGCCTCGGGAGCCCCGGGCGCGGAGCCAGGCCGTGGTCTCCTCGGGGGGCATCGCGGCGGCGACCAGCCAGCCCTGGACGGCGTCGCAGCCGAGGTCGCGCAGGCGCTCCCAGGTCTCGTCGTCCTCGACGCCCTCGGCGACGACGAGCAGGCCGAGGGAGTGCGCGAGGTCGACCGTGCAGCGCACGATCTCCGCGTCCTCGGTGTCGACCGCGAGCCGGGCCACGAAGGAGCGGTCGATCTTCAGTTCGCTGACCGGGAGCCGGCGCAGGTGCACGAGCGAGGAGTACCCCGTGCCGAAGTCGTCCAGGGACATCTTGACGCCGTGCCCGGTCAGGGCGTTGAGGGTGTCCGCGGCGCGCTGCGGGTCCTCCAGGAGGACGTGCTCCGTGATCTCCAGCTGGAGCGCTCCCGCGGGGACGCCGTGCCGGGCCAGCCGGGCGGCGACGGAGCCGGCGAAGCCGGGGGTGTGCACATCACGCGGGGAGACGTTCACCGCGACGGGTACGAACAGGTCCTGGGACCGCCAGCGCGCGACCTGGCCGAGCGCGGCCTCCAGGACGTATTCGGTGAGGTGGGGCATCAGGCCCGAGGACTCGGCGATCGCTATGAACTCGTCCGGCGGCACCTTGCCCCGCTCCGGGTGCACCCAGCGGACCAGGGCCTCCAGGCCCACGACCTGTCCGTCGAAGCGGACCTTCGGCTGGTAGTGCAGATGCACTTCATTGGCCTCGAGGGCGCGGCGCAGATCGCCCAGCAGACCGAGCCGGTCGGGGGTGTTCGAGTCGCGCTTGGACTCGTAGACCTCCACGCCCGTGCGGTCCCGCTTCGCCTGGTACATCGCCACGTCCGCCCGCCGCAGCAGCCCTTCGGCGTCCAGGGCGTGGTCGGGGAAGACGGCGACTCCGGCGCTGGCCTCCAGGACGAGGGTGAGGCCGTCGAGGTCGAGGGGGGAGCTGAGCGCGGTGACCAGGCTCCGGGCGACCTGGGTCGCGGACGTCGTGGAGTCGGCGACCGGCAGTAAGACGGCGAACTCGTCTCCGCCGAGCCGGGCGGCCTCCGCCCCGCGCGGCAGCGCCACCCGCAGCCGGTCGGCGATCTGCAGCAGCAGCCGGTCACCGGCGAGATGCCCCAGCGTGTCGTTGACCGACCGGAACCGGTCGAGATCGATCAGCATCAGGGCGGCGCGGGCGTCGATCCGCTCGGCGTCGTCCAGTGCGGTCCAGATGCGCTCCAGCAGCCACTGCCGGTTGGGCAGCCCGGTCAGCGGGTCGCGCAGCTGCTCCTCGGCCCGGGCCCGGGCTATCCACAGGGTGGAGTCCAGGGCGATGAGGGGGATGGAGAACAGGGGCAGCAGGATCGGCTTGGCCACGGCCACCACGCAGACCAGCGGCGCGATCCCCAGCAGCGCGACCGCGACCAGGCCTTGTCTGACCAGGGCGGTGCGGGCGACGGTGGGCAGCCCTGGGCGCGGGGCGTGCAGATACCAGAGCAGGACGCGGGTGACCATCAGGTAGGCGGCGGCGACCAGGGCCACCTGGGGTGCGGTGGTGAGCGTCCAGGCGGCGGGCTGCGCGGGCGACTCGACGGACGGCACGGTTCCGAACGCGGCGAGCACCAGGGCGCCGGCGCCGATGCCGAGGAGGTCGACCGAGCCGTGCAGCACGCCCTGGCGCCAGCGGTTGCGGCGGGCGACGCCGACCAGCACGACGACCGTGAGGCTGACCATGCCGGCCGGTACCCAGCCGTAGAGCAGCAGCACGGCGAGGGTGAGGGCGGCGCCCGAGCCGGTGCCGCCCCACCAGCGGGAGCGGCCGAGCATGACGAGGTGGCCGACGATGATGCCGGTCAGCACGGCCAGCGCCCAGCCGGGCGTGCCGGACGGGAACAGCGCGTGGCCGCCGGTGAAGGCGCGGTAGAAGCCGGCGCCGAGGACGAACCCGGCCGCCGCGACGACCGCGGCGGGCAGCGCGGGCCAGGAGTGGTGCCGTTCGCCGTCCGCGTCCTCGACGGTCAGCCCGGGGGTGTGCTCGGTGGCCGGCTGCGCGGCGCCGCGGCCGTCCGCCGCGGCGCGCCCCCCGGCGGACCGCCCGTCCGCCGTGTACTGTCCGACGGCGCGTGCCTCCGCACCCGGACGCACCGCCGGCCGTCCGACCCCGCGGACCGCACGCCATGCGACCGCCATGCGGCGCAGGCGCAGCCGTGCGCCCGGCACGGCGCTCTCGGTCGGTTCCATTCCCGTCCCTCTCACAGCCGGCGGTGCCCACGCCCCGCGGCCCGGTGCCCGACAACCCTTGGGCGGCCCGCGTTGGAAAACCCTTCCCCGCGCTCTGTGCGAGCACGAAGATGCCCCGACCGCAGCTGGGCACGGCAGGCGCACATCTCAACAGTAGGCCGCAGAAGGCTTCCACGGGCAGCGGTCGCGGACGGTTGCCCGAATGCGCCCCGGCCACCCGTATGCATCTGATATGCGCTGAACGGGTGGCCTTCAACCGCTACTCCTCGGCCGAAAGCGCGACTTCGGCCGCCGCGTCCGGCCCCTGCTCCAAGAGGACGCCGAAACCCTCCTCGTTCAGGACCGGCACCTTCAGCTGCATCGCCTTGTCGTATTTCGATCCGGGGCTGTCACCCACAACGACGAATGACGTCTTCTTCGAAACCGAGCCGGTCACCTTCGCTCCGCGGCTCTGCAGCGCCTCCTTGGCGCCGTCCCGTGTGAAGTGTTCGAGGGTGCCGGTGACGACGACGGTGAGCCCTTCGAGCGGGCGCGGCCCCTCGTCCTCGCCGGTGCTCTCCTCCTCCATGCGGACGCCGGAGGCCTTCCACTTACGGATGATTTCGCGGTGCCAGTCCTCGGCGAACCACTCCTTGACGGCCGCGGCGACGATCGGGCCGACGCCGTCCGTGTTCTTCAGCTCCTCCTCCGTGGCCTGGTCGATGCGCTCGATCGAGCGGAACTCCCTGGCCAGCGCCTCGGCCGCGACCGGTCCGACGTGACGGATCGACAGGCCGGTGAGGATGCGGGCCAGCGGGCGCTGCTTGGCCGCCGCGATGTTCTCCAGCATGGCGAGCGCGTTCTTGCGGGGGTTGCCCTCCTGGTTCGCGAAGATCGTCGCGACCTTCTCCTCGCCCGTCTTCGGGTCCCGCTTGGGCAGGCCGCTGTCCGAGTCGAGGACGTACGCCTTGATGGGGAGCAGCTGGTCGATGGTGAGGTCGAACAGGTCGCCCTCGTCGACCAGCGGCGGGTCCTTCGGCTCCAGCGGCGCGGTGAGGGCCGCCGCCGACACATAGCCGAAGTGCTCGATGTCCAGCGCCTTGCGGCCCGCGAGATAGAACAGGCGCTCGCGCAACTGGGCCGGGCAGGTGCGGGCGTTCGGGCAGCGCAGGTCGACGTCGCCCTCCTTCATCGGCCGCAACGCCGTACCGCACTCGGGGCACTCGCTCGGCATCACGAACTCGCGCTCGCTGCCGTCGCGCAGGTCGGCGACCGGCCCGAGGATCTCGGGGATGACGTCACCGGCCTTGCGGAGCACCACGGTGTCGCCGATGAGGACGCCCTTGGCCTTGACCACGTCCTGGTTGTGCAGCGTGGCGAACTCGACCTCGGAGCCCGCGACCGTGACCGGCTCGACCTGGGCGTACGGCGTGACCCGGCCCGTGCGGCCCACGCCCACGCGGATGTTGACGAGCTTGGTGTTGACCTCCTCCGGCGCGTACTTGTACGCGATGGCCCAGCGCGGCGCGCGCGAGGTGGAGCCGAGGCGGCCCTGGAGCGGGATCTGGTCGAGCTTGACGACGACGCCGTCGATCTCCCACTCCACGGAGTGGCGGTTCTCGCCGAAGTACGCGATGAACTCCCGGATGCCGTCCAGGCCGTCGACCACCCGGTTGTGGCCGGAAACGGGCAGGCCCCACGTCTTCAACAGGTCGTAGGCCTCGGAGAGGCGGGTCAGGCCGGTGAAGCCCTCCAGGGCGCCGATGCCGTGGACCACCATGTGCAGGGGGCGGGTGGCGGTGACGCGCGGGTCCTTCTGGCGCAGTGAACCGGCCGCCGCGTTGCGCGGGTTGGCGAAGGGCTTGTCGCCCGCCTCGACCAGCCGGGCGTTGAGCTCCTGGAACTTCTCCATCGGGAAGTAGACCTCGCCGCGGATCTCCACGAGGTCGGGAACGGTGTCGCCCTTGAGGCGCTCCGGGATCTCGGCGATCGTCCGGACGTTCGGTGTGATGTCCTCGCCGGTGCGGCCGTCACCTCGGGTCGCCGCGCGGGTGAGGCGGCCGTGCTCGTAGGTGAGGTTCACAGCGAGGCCGTCGACCTTCGTCTCGCACAGGAAGTGGTAGTCCTGCTCGCCCAGTTCCCTGGCGATGCGCTCCGTCCAGGCGGCCATCTCCTCGTCGTTGAACGTGTTGTCGAGGGAGAGCATGCGCTGGCGGTGCTCGACCGCCGTGAACTCCGTCTCGTACGACCCGGACACCTTCTGGGTCGGCGAGTCCGGGGTGCGCAGCTCCGGATGCTCCTCCTCCAGCGCCTCAAGGGAACGCAGCAGTCGGTCGAACTCCGCGTCGCTGACGACGGGAGCGTCCTTCACGTAGTACCGGAAGCGGTGCTCCTCGATCTGCTCAGCGAGGCGCGCGTGCTTCTCCCGTGCCTCGGCGGGCACCGTCGTCGTCTCCGCTTGCTTGTCCCCGGCCACCGTGTCGTCCTCCCGTTACTCTGGGTTGTCCGCGAGAGATCTCGCCGCCCTGACGCAGTGGGCGAGAGCCGTGCGCGCGTACCCCGGGGAGGCCCCCGCGAGTCCGCACGCCGGGGTGACTGTGACCGCCTCCGCGAGAAGCCCCGGTGACAGCCCCAGCCTGCGCCACAGCGTCCTGACACCCATGACGCTACCGGCAGGGTCTGACAATGGGCCCTCCGTGCCCGGGACGACACCGGCGAAGAGCCGGGTGCCGGCCTCCACCGCCTCGCCGATCGCGTCGTCGTCACGTTCGGTGAGCAGGGAGAAGTCGAAGGAGACGGCCGCCGCGCCCGCCCGGCGGAGCAGGGCGAACGGGACGTCCGGTGCGCAGGAGTGGACGACGACCGGGCCCTCGGCGTGCACGCCGACGGCGTCGCGGAGGGTGGCCTCGACGATCTGCCGGTCGACGGCCCGGTGGGTGCGGTAGCCGCTGGCGCTCTTCACCTGGCCGCGCAGGACGGCGGTGAGGGACGGCTCGTCGAGCTGGAGGACGAGGTGCGCGCCGGGGATCCGCCGCCGTACTTCGGCGAGATGCTGGCGCAGCCCCTCTGCGAGGGAGGCGGCGAGGTCGCGGCAGGCTCCGGGGTCGGACAGGGCGGCCTCGCCGTTGCGCAGCTCCAGGTTGGCGGCGAGGGTCCAGGGCCCGACGGCCTGGACCTTCAGCGGCCCCTCGTACTCCTGTGTGAACTCCTCCAGCGCGTCGAGGTCCTCGCCGAGCCAGGAGCGGGCCCGTTTGGTGTCCCGCCCGGGCCGGTCCCCGAGACGCCAGCCGCTGGGCTCCACGCGCGCGTACAGCTCGACGAGCAGTCCGGCGGTCCGCCCGATCATGTCCGCTCCCGGACCCCGGGCGGGCAGTTCGGGCAGGAAGGGGAAGTCCTCGAAGGTTCCGGTGACGGTCTTGGCGGCTTCTCGGGCGTCGCCGCCCGGCATGGACCCCACACCGGTGGCGGCGCCGAACCTGGACTGGCTGTTTTCGCTCACCGGAGAAGCCTACGCAGCGGCTCCGCAGGGGTCAGTTCCCGGGCCGCACCGTCAGGTCGTTGACCTCGGCGTCCCTCGGCAGGTCCAGGGCCGTCAGGATCGTCGTCGCCACCGACTCGGGGTCGATCCACCGGGAGGCGTCGTACTCCTTGCCCTCCTGCTGGTGCACCTTGGCCTGCATGGGGCTGGCCGTGCGGCCGGGGTAGACCGAGGTGACGCGCACGCCATTGCCGTGCTCCTCGTGCCGCAGGGAGTCGGCGAGGGCCTTCAGGCCGTGCTTGGAGGCGGCGTACGCGGACCAGCCGGCGTGGGCGTTGAGGCCGGCGCCGGAGTTGACGAAGACCACGTGACCGCGGGCGACGCGCAGCTGGGGCAGGAAGTGGCGGGTCAGCTCGGCGGGGGCGACGAGGTTGACGTTGAGCTGGTGGCGCCAGGTCTTCGGGGTGAGCTCGCCGACGGGGCCGAGGTCGACGACCCCGGCGATGTGCAGCAGCGAGTCCACACGGTCGGGCAGCGACTGGTGGGAGAAGGCCCAGGAGAGCTTGTCGGGGTCGGCCAGGTCGCCGACGAGGGTGCGCGCCCCCGGGAACTCGGCCGCCAGCTCCTTCGCCCGGCCCGCGTCGCGCGCGTGCAGCACGAGCTCGTCCCCGCGCGCGTGCAGACGGCGGGCCACGGCCGCGCCGATGCCGGAGCCCGCTCCGGTGATCACATGAGTAGCCATGCCCGCCATGCTCGCATCAGCGTCAGGGGCCTCGGTCACTCGATGCCGCGGCTCTCCTCCAGGTAGGCCAGTGCGCCCACCGGCTCCTCGGCGAAGAACACCAGGTCGGTGAGCGGGCGGGGGAGGAAGCCCTCGTCCTCCATGCGGCGGAACTGCTGCTTCAGACCGTCGTAGAAGCCCGCGGTGTTGAGCAGGACGACCGGCTTGTCGGTGTGGCCGTGCTTCTTCAGTTCCAGGATCTCGGTCGCCTCGTCGAGGGTGCCCGTGCCGCCGACCATGATGACCACGGCGTCGGCCTTCTCCAGGAGGAGCTTCTTGCGCTCGGCGAGGTCCTCGGCGACGACCATCTCGTCGACGCCCGGGCGGGCCTTCGCCGAGAGGAATTTCACGGAGACGCCGGTGAGCCGGCCGCCCGCCTCCTGCACCCCGTCGGCGACCACCTTCATGAGGCCGACGTCCGAGCCGCCCCACACGAGGGTGTGTCCGCCCTTGCCCAGCAGGGTGGCGAACTCCCGCGCGGGCCGGGTGTAGCGCTCGTCGAGGTCGGCGGCGGAGAGGAAGACACAGATGTTCATGAACCCACCGTACGGGCACGGTCGGGCGCCGTGGTGACCCGCATTTTGGACTGCCGGTGCGGGAGTTCCTCCCAGTCGTCCATGAACCGGGCGTTCAGGCCGTGCTTCGCGGCGAGTTCGGTCAGCGTCCGGGTCCGGTAGTAGAAGTCCTCGTGGAGCACCTGGTGCTCCTCGCCCTCGGTGCGGTCGAACGTGAAGTCGAAGAAGCCGCCGGGCGCGAGGATCCGGCCGACGTGGGCGAAGCACTCCTCTATGACGTGCGGCGGCGAGTGCGAGAAGACGCTGTGCGCGTGCACGACGTCGAAGTGCGCGTCGGGCAGGAAGGCGAAGGTGAGGTCGTCGGCGAGCGCCAGGTAGGGCATTTTGGACTGGAGCCCCTCGGACACGAGGGTGTCCTGGGCGGCGAGCAGGATGTGCGGCGAGATGTCGATGCCGTAGTAGTGGCCGACCTCGAGGTGGTCGATGAACAGGCGTCCGGCGCGCAGATTGCCGCAGCCGATCTCCAGCATCCGGTGCTGCGGCCGGAGGCCGTGCCCCACCAGGTAGTCGAACTGCATGCGCCCGATCCGCGTCCACGCCTCGCGGGAGGGGTTGTGCCCGACCGCCGCCTCCGCGCTGCGGGCCGCGTCGGAGGCCATGACGGCGCGGTAGTAGGAGATGTGGTCGCGGTACCGCAGCCGCAGCCAGGCGTCCCGTGCCGCGCGCCGGGCGTGCGCCGGTACCCGCCCCGGGTGGCGCAGGGCGTACCTGACCTGGTGGGCCAGGGTGCTGCGGTTTTCGGCCGGTTCTGCTGCTCGCATGGGGGCCTCCTGCGGCGAGGGAAGAACTCCGCTACAGCGTGCGCTGTATCGATGGACTCGGCTACCCAAGGAGGGCGATCGTGACCAGAGGGCACCGCATCACCGTTGAACCGAGCGGGCGGCACGTGCGCGTGGTGCACGGCGGACAGATCCTGGCGGAGAGTGACCGGTCGCTGGTCCTGCGGGAGACGGGCTGTCCCGAGCGGTTCTACATCCCGGCCGAGGACGTACGCCTGGACCTGCTCACACCGTCCGGCACCCGGACGCACTGCCCCTTCAAGGGCGACGCCTCCTACTGGTCGCTGCCGGACGCGGCGGACCTCGTGTGGGCGTATCCGGACCCCAAGCCGGACGTCGCGGAGATCAAGGACCACCTGTGCTTCTACGAGGTGGAAGTGATGTGATCGGCTGACGCACGGCCCGCCTCACCGATGAACACGGCGCCGTGCGGCAGTCTGCATGAGCATGGACAAGAAGATCCTTTCTCGCGACGGCACCCGCATCGCCTACGAGGGCACCGGACAGGGCCCCGCGGTCGTCCTGGTGAGCGGCGCGATGTCGACGGGCGGCACCCTGGCGCCGCTGGCCGTGTCGCTCTCGGAGCGTTTCCAGGCCGTCGTCTACGACCGGCGGGGCCGCGGTGCCAGCGGGGACACCGCACCGTACGCCGTGGAGCGTGAGCTCGAGGACCTGGCGGCGGTGATCGAGGCGGTGGGCGGCGAGGCGCTCCTGTACGGCATCTCGTCGGGCGGTGCGCTGGCCCTGGAGGCGGCGGCGAGCGGACTGCCGGTGCGCCGCGTCGCGGTGTACGAGACGCCGTTCGCGATGTCCGAGGAGGGCGCCGAGGAGCGCGCGGAGTACACCGTCCGGCTGACGGAGGCGCTCGGCGAGGGACGGCGCGGGGACGCGGTCGAGCTGTTCCTGCGGCTGACCGGCCTGGCCGAGGGGGTGATCCAGGGGGCCCGCCAGTCCCCCATGTGGGCCGGCATGGAGTCGATCGCCGCGAGCCTCGCCTACGACGACGCCGTGATGCGCGACGGCCGGGTCCCCCGCGACCGGCTGGCCGCGGTGGGCGTCCCGGTCCTGGCGGTCGCGGGCGACTCGAGCCCCGCCTGGCTGCGCGAGGCGGCCCGGGCGATCGCGGACTCGGTGCCCACGGGCGCGTACCGCACGCTCCAGGGCCAGACGCACATGGTCGAGCCGAACGTGCTGGCGCCGGTGCTGACGGACTTCTTCCTGCAGGGCTGACCACGGCGCCGCGTCAGCCGTCGCCCGGGGCGTCGAGGAGAACGTGCCGACGGGCCTCCTCGTGCAGGACTGACGGCGCCACGCCCGGCCATCGCCCGGAATCTCGAGGCGAACGTGCTGACGCCTGAGCCGACGGGCCTCTTCCCGCAGGGCTGACGGGCCCGCGTCAGGCCACGCCCGCCGTCGCCCGGGTCGTCGAGGCGATCGTCGCCGAGCCCACCACGCGCGTGCCGTCGTACAGCACGATCGCCTGGCCGGGGGCGACGCCGCGGACCGGCTCGGTGAAGGTGACCTCCAGGGAGCCGTCGACGAGTTCGGCACGCACCTCGGTCTCGCCGCCGTGGGCGCGGAGCTGGGCCGTGTAGGTGCCCGGGCCGGTGGGGGCGGCACCGCACCAGCGCGGCTTGATCGCGGTCAGGGCGCTGACGTCCAGCGCGGCGGCCGGGCCGACCGTGACCGTGTTGTCCACCGGGGAGATGTCGAGGACGTAGCGGGGCTTGCCGTCGGGGGCCGGGGTGCCGATGCGCAGGCCCTTGCGCTGGCCGATGGTGAAGCCGTAGGCGCCCTCGTGCGTGCCGATCCGGTTGCCGGACTCGTCGACGATGTCGCCCTCGGACCTGCCGAGCCGGTTCGCCAGGAAGCCCTGGGTGTCGCCGTCGGCGATGAAGCAGATGTCGTGCGAGTCGGGCTTCTTGGCCACCGCCAGGTCGCGGCGCTCGGCCTCCGCGCGGATCTCGTCCTTCGTGGTGACGGTGTCACCGAGGGGGAAGAGCGCGTGGGCGAGCTGCCGGTCGTCCAGCACGCCCAGGACGTACGACTGGTCCTTGGCCATGTCGGAGGCGCGGTGCAGCTCACGGGTGCCGTCGGCGAGTGTGACGACCTTGGCGTAGTGGCCGGTGCACACCGCGTCGAAGCCCAGGGCGAGCGCCTTGTCGAGGAGGGCGGCGAACTTGATCTTCTCGTTGCACCGCAGGCAGGGGTTGGGGGTGCGGCCGGCCTCGTACTCGGCGACGAAGTCCTCCACCACGTCCTCGCGGAAGCGGTCGGCGAGGTCCCACACGTAGAACGGGATGCCGATGACGTCCGCGGCGCGGCGGGCGTCGCGCGAGTCCTCGATGGTGCAGCAGCCGCGCGCGCCCGTCCGGAAGGATTGGGGGTTGGCGGAGAGCGCGAGGTGGACGCCGGTCACATCGTGGCCGGCCTCGGCCGCGCGGGCGGCGGCGACGGCGGAGTCGACTCCGCCGGACATGGCGGCCAGGACGCGGAGGGGACGGGAGCGCTGCGGGGTTTCAGTCATAGCCCTTCCAGGGTACGGGGGCGCGGGAACCAGGGCTCACGAGTATCCGTTGACGATCACATGGGACAGCGGAAGGCTTCGAAGGACGGCGACCGGAAGGTCGGGCGTCGCGCGCTGCTGATCGGCGGGGCGGCGGCAGCGGCGGGCACGGCCGCGCTGGCCCGGGACGAGCTCGCGCGCCTGTGGTGGCGGACTCCCGGCGTGGAGAAGCCACGCAAGGCGGGCGAGGTCGACTACGGGGGTGCCCGCTGGGTGGCGGCGTCGGAGGCGAACTGGCGCCGGGCTGACCGCCCCGACGACTTCGGCATAGACATGGTGATCGTCCATGTCACACAGGGCAGTTTCGACAGCGCGGTGAAGGCCTTCCAGGACCCGGGCCACAAGGCCGCCACGCACTACATCGTCCGCCAGGACGGGCATGTCACGCAGATGATCCGCGAGCTGGACGTGGCGTACCACGCGGGCAACCGCGACTACAACGAACGCAGTGTCGGTATCGAGCACGAGGGCTTCGTGGACCGCCCGCAGGACCTCACGGACGAGATGTACGAGGCTTCCGCCCGCCTCACGGCCCGCATCTGCGCGCGCTACGACATCCCCGTCGACCGCGAGCACATCATCGGCCACGTGGAGGTCCCGGGCACCGACCACACGGACCCGGGGCCGCACTGGGACTGGGACAGGTACATGCGCTTGGTGAAACAGGCGGTGAAGCAGGCGCGTACGGCTCCGGCCTGACCGGCGGGCCCCGGCGCGCTACGTCAGCCCGCCGCCCGCGCTATGTCAGCCCCGCCGCCCGTGCCCGCTCCACCGCCGGGCCGATGGCCTTCGCGAGGGCCTTGATGTCGGACTCGGTGGAGGTGTGGCCGAGGGAGAAGCGGAGGGTGCCGCGAGCGAGGTCGGGGTCGGTGCCGGTGGCGAGGAGGACGTGGCTGGGCTGGGCGACGCCGGCGGTGCAGGCGGAGCCCGTGGAGCATTCGATGCCCTGGGCGTCGAGCAGGAGCAGCAGGGAGTCGCCCTCGCAGCCGGGGAAGGTGAAGTGCGCGTTGGCGGGGAGGCGGCCCTCCGGCGCGGGGTCGCCGCCGAGGATCGCGTCCGGCACGGCCGAGCGGACGGCGGTGACGAGGGCGTCGCGCAGGGCGCCGATCTCGCGGGCGAACCACTCGCGCTGTTCGGCGGCCAGCCGTCCGGCGACCGCGAACGAGGCGATGGCGGGTACGTCGAGGGTGCCGGAGCGCACATGGCGTTCCTGGCCGCCGCCGTGCAGGACCGGTACGGGGGCGTGCTCGCGGCCGAGGAGCAGTGCGCCGATGCCGTAGGGGCCGCCGATCTTGTGGCCGGACACCGTCATCGCGGCGAGACCGGAGGCGGCGAAGTCCACGGGGATCTGACCGAAGGCCTGGACGGCGTCCGAGTGCAGGGGGACACCGAACTCGGCGGCCACATCGGTGAGTTCGCGGATCGGCAGGATCGTCCCGATCTCGTTGTTCGCCCACATGACGGTGGCGAGGGCCACGTCGTCGGGGTCGCGGGCGATCGCCTCGCGCAGGGCGTCCGGGTGGACGCGGCCGTGGGTGTCGACCGGCAGGTACTCGATGGTGGCGCCCTCGTGTTCGCCGAGCCAGTGGACGGCGTCGAGGACCGCGTGGTGCTCGACGGGGCTGGCGAGGACGCGGGTGCGGGCCGGGTCGGTGTCGCGGCGTGACCAGTACAGGCCCTTGACGGCGAGGTTGTCGGCCTCCGTGCCGCCCGAGGTGAAGACGACCTCGCTGGGGCGGGCGCCGAGGGCTTCGGCGAGGGTCTCGCGGGCCTCCTCGACGGTACGGCGGGCCTGCCTGCCGGATGCGTGGAGGGAGGAGGCGTTGCCGGTGGCACCCAGGTGCGCGGTGAGCGCCTCTGCCGCCTCCGGGAGCATCGGGGTGGTCGCGGCGTGGTCGAGGTAAGCCATGGTGAGCCCGATTCTACGGCTCTGGTTCCACGGGCCTCAGAGCAAGGTTGGCCGAACGTGAACCGCTTTCCCGCGCGGCTGCGGCCCGTCGTCCACGGGCCCGTCCGCGCCGTGCCGGAGCACGGTCGTCCGACGGCGGCTCAGAAGCTCCAGGAGATCGTGCTGTCGAACTGCATGAACGCCGCCAGCACCAGCAGGTCGGCGATGCCCAGGCCCAGACCCAGGTAGGCGCGGCCGGGGCGCGCGGTGCCGCGCCACAGGGCGATGCTCGCCAGCACGATGGCGGTCGGGCCGAGGAAGAGGTTGAGGACGAGCAGACCGAGGAGGCCGAGGACGAAGGACGCGACGGCCATGCCGTCGGTGTCGCGGATACCGGTGCGGCGCGTGGCCGGAGCGGTGAGCTGCATGATGATCGACTCCCAGTCGGGTGGGCGGGACGGTGGTCAGTGGGCCTGCGTGTGGCGCCGGCGGCTGTGGCGCTCGCGGATCGCGAAGATGCCGAGCCAGGCGGCGATGACCACGCCGGCGGCGACGGAGAAGGTGAGCGGCGCGTGGGCCACGGTGCCCAGCACGACCCCCAGCAGCAGGAGTGCGGCGACGATGAACAGCATGGGAAAAGCCCCCAGGGTTTCGGTGAACGGTTGTAGTTACAGTTGTTCACTGACTTCCCAGTCTAGCGCCTCTCATGACTTTCCAATTCCAGAGAACAGTTGTTAACTGCATGGTATGAGTCACACCCTCGGCATCCGGCAGGCCCAGAAACAGAAGACCCGGCAGGCACTCCTGGACGCGGCCCTGGGGCTGCTGGAGGAGCAGAGCCTGAGCAGCCTCGGGCTGCGCGAGGTCACGCGCGCCGTCGGTGTCGCCCCGACGGCCTTCTACCGGCACTTCCGCTCCACCGCGGATCTGGGCGTGGCCCTGGTCGAGGAGGCGCTGGGCAGCCTGCACCCGATGATCCGGACGACGGTGTCCGCGACGGGCGACCACGAGGAACGCATCACGCGCGCCATCGAGCTGATCGCCCGTCACGTCGACGGGTACCCCGCACATGTCCGGTTCATCGCCCGTGAACGGCATGGCGGAGTTCAGCCGGTACGGGAGGCGATACGGGAGCAACTGGCCCGTTTCGCACGGGAGGTCAAGGACGAACTGGCCAAGGACTCGGTGTCCGAGGGCTGGACCGAGGACGACCTGCTGATGCTCGCGCACCTCTACGTCGACCAGATGCTGATCACCGCGTCGCTCTTCCTGGAGGCGCTGGAGGGCCCGGAGAAGGAGCGTGCGGAGCGGACCCGGCACGTCACGCAGGTGGCGACCCGCCAGATGCGGCTGATCGGCCTCGGCCGCCACCACTGGCTGGACTGACACCCGGCGCGCAACGCAGCGGGGCGGCACGCCCGTTCGCCGAGCGCGCCGCCCCTGCCGTATTCCGGGGCCCGGCTGGGCCCCCGCACCTCTACGTCTATTGCTCCCTCTGTGCCTGCGGGGTCTGCTGCGCCTGCGGGGCCTGCTGCCCCTGCCCGCCCGAGGCCTGACCGCCGCCGGGCGCACCGCAGCCGCCGCCCTGGCCACCGCCGGGACCGCCCTGCCCGCCGCCCTGAGCGCCGCCCGGCGCCCCACTGGGCGCACCCGAAGGCGCCCCGGACGGCGCTCCCGACGGCTTGGCACCCCCGGCAGCGGCGCCCGACGGAGCCCCGGAGGGCGCCCCCGAGGGCGCACCGGAAGAAATGCCCGACGGAGCCCCGGAAGAGGCCCCCGAAGGCACTCCCGACGGGGCCTGGCAGGCCCCCTGCTGCCCGGAGCCGCCGCCGCTGTTCGAGGAGGACGAGGAGTCACCCGAGCCGCAGGCCGCCAGAGCGAGGGGCGACAACGCCAGCAGGGCCACGGCAGGAAGGAGACGGGCACGCTTCATGAGAGACAGCTCCAGGGAGGATGAGGAAGTCCTGAGGCGAGCACTCAACCAACGCCGCTCAGGACTCTCCTCGGGACGCCCTGTGATCTGCCTGTCAGTGCGGCAAAGTTCACCCGAGCCGGACCCGGGCGAGCTGCCGGGACTGGGCGACCAGCCGGTCGGCGCTGTCCCAGACCTCGGCGTCCTCCTCCAGGAAGCCGCCGGCGAGGTTGCGCGTGGTGATCGAGACGCGCAGGGGGCCCGGCGCGGGGCGGCAGCGGACGTGCACGGTCAGCTCGACCGTGGGGACCCAGCCCTTGATCCCGAGCTCGAAGGCGGTGGGCGGCAGGGCGTCCACCGCGAGCAGCAGGGAGAGCGGGTCGTGGTCGCGGCCGTCCGCGAGCCCGAACCAGGCGCGCATCTCGCCCTTGCCGGACGGCTGCCCGAGGGCCCAGCCCAGCGTCGACGGATCCAGCTTGAGCATCAGGCGGTCGGTGATGGCCGAGCTGCCGGAGACGGGCGCCGGCCCGTCCTCGGGGCCGAAGCAGTGCTCCATGGGCGGGATCGCGGGCGGCTCGGCCGTCGTGCGGACGTCGTCGGGCAGGGCGTCCAGGTCGCCGTAGGAGGCGAGGACGCGGATGCGTTCGACCTCACGGCCCTCTTCGTCGTACTGGAAGAGGGAGGCCTGGCCGGTCGACAGGGTGCGGCCGGTGCGGGCGACGTCCGTGCGGACGACGGCCGGGCCGGGCTGGGACGCGGTCAGGTAGTGCGCCGAGACGGTGAACGGGTCGGAGTGCGGCAGGGCGTCCGCGAGCGCGCGGCCCAGGACGGCCAGCAGGTAGCCGCCGTTGACAGCGCTGATGATCGTCCAGCCGGCGGAGAGGTCGATGTCGTAGACGCCGGGTGCGCGGAGGGTGAGCGCGGTGTCGCGGTCGAACTCGCTGTCGCCGATCGTGGCCCGGACGACCTGGGCGGAGGCTGCTTCTGGCATGACTGAACAGTACAAGAACTAACTACTAAGCGGTAGCTTTCCTGGCTTGCCCAGCACTCCCGCTTGGTGAGACCCGGGCAATATCTCGGTAAGTGTCCGACTCGTCCGTACACCCTCAGGCCCTTCCCGCCCTCTGTAGGGGCATGAGCCTCACCGGGACCCCGTTCCTCTGCACACTGGTCGTGCTGTCCCTCGTCGCCCTCGCACTGCCGCTGGTCCTCTGGTCACGCCTCCGCGGGCCCCGGGCCCTGCGCGCCGCGGCCCGGACAATGATGCTGCTGTTCGCGCAGGGGACGGCCGTGGCCCTGGTCTTCACCCTGGTCAACAACGCCAACAGCCTCTACGACACCTGGGGCGATCTGCTCGGCACCGGCGACCATGTGCAGCAGGCGGCCGACTTGGGCGCCGACGGCACCGGCGGCCTCGCCCTGAAACGGCTGCCCAAGGTGCGCCAGGCCTTCGAACCGGCCACCGGGCCCGGAATGCGCGCGGCCGGCGGGGTGCGGGTCACCCAGCTCAAGGGCCGGGTGTCGGGCGTGAACGCCGAGGTGTACGTGTGGCTGCCGCCGCAGTACGACGAACTGGCCTATCGGCATCACCGGTTCCCGGTCGTCGAGCTGCTGCCCGGCTACCCCGGCTCGGCGAAGGCCTGGTTCGGCTCGCTGCGCGCGCACGAGCAGCTGCTGCCGCTGATGCGCGACGGGCAGATCGCCCCGTTCATCCTGGTCGCCCCGCGCACCAGCCTGCTGCCCGGGGTGGACACCGGGTGCGCCAACATCCCGGGCACGGTCGACGCCGACACCTGGCTGAGCGTCGACGTGCCGAGGATGGTCATGGACAACTTCCGCGCCGAGGCCGCACCGCAGGGCTGGGCCGTAGCCGGCTACTCGGCCGGGGCGCACTGCGCGGCCAAGCTCGCCGTAGCCCACCCCGACCGCTACCGGGCCGCCGTCAGCTTGTCCGGCTACAACGACCCGATCGGCGAACGCGACTCGCTCGCCGCGCAGAGCCCGGCGCTGCGGGCCGGGAACAACCCCTGGGTGCTGCTGCGCGAGGCGCCGACCCCGCCGCGGATCGCGCTCTACCTCTCCGGCCAGCCGCACGACGGCTACGAGGCGGCCGTGGCGCTGGAACAGGCCGCGAAGGCCCCGACGACCGTGCACGTGGTGTTCGTGCCGGGCAGCGCGGGCGGTCACACCATGGCGCTGTGGCGGCCGCAGGTGGTCCCGGCGTTCCGCTGGCTGACGGAGATGACGGGCGACCGTACCGTCACGGCAGGAGGGGCTGCTCCTCCTCGCTCACCGTCGACCGCCGGTGCCACGCCCGCGGAGCTCGCCAGTGGTACCGCATCGCGAGCAGCCGCAGCACGAAGGCCGTGATCACCGCGAGCGCGCTGGTCAGCGGGGACAGGACGTCGTAGCGGATGCACAGCACGACCATCGTGGCGCCGACGATCGCCGGGACCGCGTACAGGTCGCGGTCCCAGCGCAGCAGCGAGGGCACCTCGTTGGCGAGCACGTCCCGCAGCACGCCCCCGCCCACCGCGGTGACCATCCCCAGACAGGCCGAGGCGGTCAGATTGAGCCCGTACTCGTACGCCTTCGTCGTCCCGGCGACGCAGAACAGGCCGAGGCCGGCCGCGTCGAAGACGTTCACGGCGACCTGGATGCGTTCCACATGGGGGTGCAGGAAGAAGACCAGGAGGGTGGCGAGCAGCGGGGTGAGGAAGTACCCCAGGTCCGTGAAGGCGGCGGGCGGTACGGCCCCGATGACCAGGTCACGGAAGAGCCCGCCGCCCAGCGCGGTGCCCTCGGCGAGCACGGCCATGCCGAACACGTCGAAGTTCTTGCGGACCGCCAGCAGCGCGCCGGAGATCGCGAAGACGAAGATGCCGATCAGCTCGAGCGAGTGCTGGACGGACGGGGTGAAGAGTTCCTGGAGCACCCGAACATTTTTACCCATGGC
>NZ_JBSHKH010000072.1:0-25883 GCF_053643595.1 Streptomyces sp. NPDC055506
TTTATCCGCCCACCACCTATATAAAACTTGATACTTTCGTGGGCTGCTTCTTTTTTTTATAATACACCGCGACCGTCTAGCCGTCCGGGGGCCGGTGCCCCCGGACGTCCTGGTCCCGGTCAGCCGAAGAAGACGCCGACCTCCTCGTACAGCGTGGGGTCCACCGTCTTCAGACGGGCCGTCGCGTCGGCGATCGGGACCCGGACGATGTCCGTGCCGCGCAGGGCGACCATCGTGCCGAAGTCCCCGTCGCGGACACAGTCGATGGCGTGCAGGCCGAAGCGGGTGGCGAGCCAGCGGTCGAAGGCGCTGGGGGTGCCGCCGCGCTGGACGTGGCCCAGGACGGTGGTGCGGGCCTCCTTGCCCGTGCGCTTCTCGATCTGCTTGGCCAGCCACTCGCCGACGCCGGAGAGCCGGACGTGCCCGAAGGAGTCCAGCGACTGGTCCTTGAGGACCATGTCGCCGTCCTTCGGCATCGCCCCTTCGGCGATGACCACGATCGGCGCGTACGACGCCTTGAAGCGGGACGTCACCCAGGCGCAGACCTGCTCGACGTCGAAGCGCTGCTCGGGGATGAGGATGACGTTCGCGCCGCCGGCCAGGCCGGAGTGGAGGGCGATCCAGCCGGCGTGCCGGCCCATCACCTCGACGACCAGGACCCGCATATGGGACTCGGCGGTGGTGTGCAGCCGGTCGATCGCCTCGGTCGCGATGCCGACCGCGGTGTCGAAACCGAAGGTGTAGTCGGTGGCGGACAGGTCGTTGTCGATGGTCTTCGGGACGCCGACGCAGGGCACGCCGTGGTCGTCGGACAACCGGGCGGCCACGCCCAGGGTGTCCTCGCCGCCGATGGCGATGAGCGCCTCGACCTCCAGCTCGGCGAGGTTCTCCTTGATACGGCGGATGCCGTGCTCCTCCTTCAGCGGGTTGGTCCGCGAGGAGCCGAGGATGGTGCCGCCGCGGGGCAGGATGCCGCGCACGGCCGGGATGTCGAGCCGGACGGTGTCGCCGTCCAGGGGTCCTCGCCAGCCGTCCCGGAAGCCGGTGAAGTCATAGCCGTACTCCTGCACGCCCTTGCGGACGATGGCCCGGATGACGGCGTTGAGGCCGGGGCAGTCGCCGCCTCCGGTCAGTACTCCGACGCGCATGGAACAGTCCCTTCGCCGCAGGTGCCTGACGAAGGGTCAGTGTGGCGTGCGCCTCACTCGTCGTCGAGGCCGCGCTCTATCGCGTACCTGACCAGCTCGACCCGGTTGTGCAGCTGGAGCTTGCCGAGGGTGTTCTGGACGTGGTTCTGCACCGTGCGGTGGGAGATGACCAGGCGTTCGGCGATCTGCTTGTAGCTCAGGCCCTTGGCGACCAGGCGCAGCACCTCGGTCTCGCGGTCCGTGAGCCGGGGCGCCTTCGGTTCGTCGGTGTCGGGGGCGGGGGCCGGTTCGGAGGCCAGGCGGCGGTACTCGCCGAGGACCAGCCCGGCGAGGCCCGGGGTGAAGACCGGGTCGCCGACGGCCGTGCGGCGCACCGCGTCCTGGAGTTCCCCGGTGGAGGCCGACTTCAGCAGGTAGCCGGTCGCGCCGGACTTCACGGCCTCCAGGACGTCGGCGTGCTCACCGCTCGCGGACAGCACCAGGACGCGCAGCGCGGGGTTGGCGGCGACGACCTCCTTGCAGACCTGGACGCCGGGCTTGGCGGGCAGGTTCAGGTCCAGCACGAGGACGTCGGGTGCGGCGGCCTTGGCGCGGCGCACGGCCTGGTCGCCGTCGCCCGCGGTGGCGACCACCTCGAAGCCCGACTCGGCCAGGTCACGGGCGACGGCGTCGCGCCACATGGGGTGGTCGTCGACCACCATGACCTTGATCGGGTCCCGCCCGTCCGCACTGCTCTCCGTCATCGCCGCTCCGCCTTCCCCCGCGCTTCCGTCACGTCCTTCGGTACCTTCAGCTCGACCTCCGTGCCCTGGCCCGGCACCGAGATCAGCTCCGCGCTGCCGCCGAGGTCGCGCAGCCGGCCGCGGATCGACAGGGCGACACCGAGGCGTCCCTCGCCCTCGGCCTGGGCGAGCCGCCCTTCCGGGATGCCGGGGCCGTCGTCCCGGACCGTGACGATCACCTCGTCCGGCTCGTCCTCGACCAGGATCCAGGCGCGCGCCTGCTCCCCGGCGTGCCTGCGGACATTGTCCAGGGCGGCCCCGACGGCCGCGGCCACCTCGCGGGCGGCGACCGGGGTCAGCGGCACGGGCGCGCCGGGCTCGGCGAGGCTGACCTTGGCCCCGGCGTACGGCGCGAGCAGGGCACGCAGGTCGACGGGGCCGCTCTCCCGCGGCTCCTCGTCGACGGACCTGACGACCGCTCCCTCGGCGGCGTCCTCCGACACCCGGGAGACGGGCACGAGACCGCCGGAGACCAGGGTGCGCAGCGCGACCTCCTGCTCGCCCGCCATCCGGCCCAGCTCGGCCGCCTCGCCGCCGATCACCGCACCGCGCCGCTGCACCATCGCCAGCACCTGGAGCACGCTGTCGTGGATGTCCCGGGCGAGCCGCTCCCGCTCCCTGGTGGCGGCCTCGATCTCCAGGGCGCGGGCGAGGGTGCGCTCGGAGGCGCGGGCGACCTCGACGACGTAGCCGATGGCGATGGAGGCGATGCAGACGAGGATGACGTTGTGGACGGTGTCGCGGGCCGGGGTGCCGCGTTCGACCAGGTTGGCCACGGCCACGAGGCCGGAGGCGAGGGCCGCCCAGCGCCAGCCGCCCTTGACGGCGAAGGCGAGGACGGATCCGGCGGTCCAGATCGACGGCAGGGTCGGGCCGCCGGCCTGGACCCGCTCGTGCGCGTCGGCGACGGGCGTGAGCAGGATGCCGGCGATCGCGATGGTGAGGTCGGCGGTGAGGAACCGCTTGGTGCAGCCGGCGGCGTTCGCGACCCGGGGCAGGGTGGCCAGGGTCCATACGCCCAGTACGGCGTAGTAGGCGACGGCGACCCAGGGGCGGGCGAACTCGTCGTAGGCGGTGGCGAACAGGCCCACCGCGTACAGCATCGTGAGCACCCGGTAGCCGGTCAGGGCACGCCACAGCGGCTGCTCGACCGACATCCTCATGACTCGCTCGCGCCTGGCCATCTCCCCGCCCCCCGGCCTCGAGCCCCGATTAGGGCTCGGTCCGCCGCTGCTCCGTCCGGTCCTTCTCGGCCTGGTCCTTCTCGGCCTGTTCCCGCTCGGCCTTCTCCTTCGCGGCCTGTTCCTTCTCAGCCCGCGCGAGTGCGGCCTTCGCCGCCTTCTCGGCTTCCTTGTCCGCCTTCGCCGCGTCCGCGATCTGCCGCTTCATGGCCGTCGCGTACATGTCGACGTACTCCTGGCCGGAGAGCTTCATGATCTCGTACATGACCTCGTCGGTCACCGCGCGCAGCACGAAACGGTCGTGCTCCATGCCCTGGTAGCGGCTGAAGTCCAGGGGCTTGCCGATCCGGATGCCCGGGCGCATCAGCTTCGGCATGACCTTGCCGGGCGGCTGGATCTTCTCCGTGTCGATCATGGCGACGGGCAGGACGGGCGCGCCGGTCGCGAGGGCCACGCGCGCGAGGCCACCCGGCTTGCCCCGGTAGAGCCGGCCGTCGGGCGAGCGCGTCCCCTCCGGGTAGATGCCGAACAGCTCGCCGCGCTCCAGCACCTCTATGCCGCTCTTGATGGCGGCCTCACCCGCGCCGCGCGCGCCGGAGCGGTCCACGGGGAGCTGGCCGACGCCCTTGAAGAACGCGGCCGTCATCCGGCCCTTCACACCGGGCGTGGTGAAGTACTCCGCCTTCGCGATGAACGTGACCTTGCGGTCCAGTACCGCGGGCAGGAAGAACGAGTCCGAGAAGGACAGGTGGTTGCTCGCCAGGATCGCGGCGCCCTCTGCGGGAACGTTCTCCAGGCCTTCCACCCAGGGCCTGAAGGCGACCTTCAGCGGTCCCCCAACAGCGACCTTCATCGCGCCGTACAACAACCGAGTGCCTCCTGTATGTGTCGGTCAGACCTTAACCCGGAGCGCCGTCAAAGGCGCCGACGGCCCTGGTCGGTGTCAGTGCGGTCGCGTACGGTGAAGGTCCCGCGAACGACGTGCGACCCCCTCCATGACGTTCCGTGACATTCCGTGATCGTGTCAGTCCCTTCTCACGACCAGGAGGCCGAAGGTGCCGGTCCTTTCCGGAGCCGAGCCGTTTCGCCACGAGGGCGGGGAGGTCGCCGTCCTCCTCTGCCACGGTTTCACCGGATCACCGCAGTCGCTGCGCCCCTGGGCGGAGCATCTCGCCGAGCGCGGCCTGACCGTCTCCCTGCCGCTGCTGCCCGGGCACGGCACGCGTTGGGAGGACCTGCGGATCACCGGCTGGCAGGACTGGTACGCGGAGGTGGACCGCGAGCTGCGCCTCCTGTGCGAGCGCCGTGAGCAGGTGTTCGTGGCCGGTCTGTCCATGGGCGGCGCCCTGGCCCTGCGGCTGGCCGCGAAGCACGGCGACGCCGTCAGCGGCGTAGTGGTCGTCAACCCCGCGAACAAGGTGCACGGCCTGGCCGCGCACGCGCTCCCGGTGGTCCGCCATCTCGTCCCCGCGACGAAGGGCATCGCCAGCGACATCGCCAAGCCGGACAGCCGGGAGCTCGGCTACGACCGGGTCCCGCTGCACGCCGCGCACTCCCTGCGCCAGTTCTTCAAGATCGCCGACGGCGAGCTGCCGCAGGTCACGCAGCCGGTGCTGCTGCTGCGCAGCCCGCAGGACCATGTGGTGCCGCCCGCCGACTCCGCCCGCATCCTCAGCCGCATCTCCTCGACGGATGTGAAAGAGGTCATCCTGGAACAGAGCTACCACGTCGCCACGTTGGACCATGACGCGGACCGGATCTTCGAGGAGAGCGTCGAGTTCATCGGCCGGCTCGCGTCCGGCCTCGGCAAGGAGCCCGGTCTCGGCAAGGAAGGGACGACCGCAGGTGGCTGAGCACGACTCGGACCGCGAGGACCGCGAGCCGGACGAGCAGGGCGTCCCGTTCGACGAGGAGGCCGCCTGGGCCGCGATCGTCGCCGCGTACGGCGAGGAGCCGCCGGACCCGCCGGGCGCCAAGCCCTTCAAGTCGATCGAGGACCTGGCGCTGCTGGAGACTCCGACCAACGACGACCTGGTGGACACGGCCGGGGCGCCCGGGGAGGCGGCGAAGCCCGCCGAGCCCGAGGGACCTGAGGCAAAGGGTCCCGAGCGCCCTGAGGCAAAGGGTCCAGGGGACAAGCCGGTCAAGCCGGCCACCCCGGCCACGCCGCTGGGCGGCTCCGTCTCCTTCGCGCCCGGCGTCGGCCCGCGTGACTACTCCGCGCCCGAGCCCGCCGAGGACGACTTCGACGAGGACGACGAAGGCCACTTCGTGCCGCCGGAGCCGCCCCCGCTGCCCGAGGCCGACACCACCGCGAAGTTCGCCTGGCTGGGCGTGCTCGGCGGGCCGGTGCTGCTTCTGCTGGCCGTGGTGCTCGGCTGGGAGATGACCTGGTGGCTGGCCACGGCGGGGATCGGCGGTTTCCTCGGCGGGTTCGCGACGCTGGTCATGCGGATGCGGACGGACGACGAGGACGACGAGGATCCGGGGCGCGGCGCGGTCGTCTAACCGGCCGGCACCTTGAGGGCGGCCAGGACCGGGAGGTGGTCCGTGGCCGCCCTCAGGTCTGCCCCGGTCACCCCCGGGTGATCGGCCGGGACGCCGCAGCCCAGCACCTCGATGCCCTTGGTCGCGAAGATCGCGTCGATGCGCTGGTAGGGGTCGGCGGGGGTCCAGGTGTGCTCGCCGCCCCAGGGCGCGGCGGCCCAGCAGTCGGTGAGACCGTCGGTCAGCCGGCGGAAGGTGCGGCCGTCCGGGCGCTCGTTCAGGTCACCGCCGACGATCGCGTGCTCCACGCCCATCCCGGCGAGCCGGTCGAGGAGCATGCCGCCCTGCTCGTAGCGCTCGTCCTTCTGCAGCGACAGATGGCAGCTCAGGACGCCCAGCCGGGTGCCGGCGAACCGGACGACGGCGGTGGCGAAGCCGCGGCGGTGCAGGCCGGGGGTGGGGGGCAGGAGGATGTCCTCGGTGCGTTCCACCCCCGCCCGGAGCGAACTGAGGATCGCCGGTCCGGTGGTGGTGGCGCCGCCGGTGACGATCACCAGGTCGGCCGCGCGGGCCAGGCGGGCGAGTTTCTTGCGCCAGCGGAAGAAGCGGGGGGCTTCCTGGACGAGGACCAGGTCGGGCTCGCATGCCCTGATGACGCGGGCCAGGGCGGCTGTGTCGTCGCGCATCGAGCGGATGTTGTAGCTGAGGACCCTGATGACTGCGGAACCGTCGGGTTCTGTACGCGAGTTGGGGAGCAGGGGCATGTGAGCAATTTACGCCCAATGGGGCGGGGCGCGGGGATGTGCGCGAGTGCCGGTCGTATGTGGCTGATCGCGCAGTTCCCCGCGCCCCTTGGGGCACAAACCCTGAAGGCGATCACATGATCGGGTCGGGTTCCCTTGCCAGGTCCGCCGCTCCCACCAGGCCCGCCTTGTTGCCCAGTTCCGCCGCTCTTACCTCCGCCACCGGGCGCCAGTTGCCGCCGACCAGCCAGCGCTTGTAGGACTTGCGGATCGGGCCGAGGACCAGTTCGCCCTCGTCGGAGAGGCCGCCGCCCACGATGAACGCGGAGGGGTCGAAGAGGGAGGCCAGGTCGGCGAGGCCCGCGCCGACCCAGCGGGCCAGTTCGCGGTAGGAGTCGACGGCCACACGGTCGCCCTGGCGGGCGGCCATGGAGATGTGCTTGCCCTCGATGCCCTCGGGCGTGCCGTTGCCGAGGCCGAGCAGGATCTCGGCGTTCTCCGGGGTGGCGTTGGCGCGCTGCTTGGCGTACCGGACGAGCGCGCGCCCGGAGGCGTACTGCTCCCAGCAGCCCTGCGAGCCGCAGCCGCACAGCAGGCCGTCCGGCACCATGCGGATGTGGCCGAACTCGGCGGCCACGCCGAAGTGACCGCGGCGCAGCTTGTTGCCGATGATGATGCCGCCGCCGAGGCCGGTGCCCAGGGTGATGCAGATGACGTTGCGGTGGCCCTTGCCCCCGCCGAACTTGTACTCGCCCCACGCCGCGGCGTTGGCGTCGTTCTCGACGACCACCGGAAGGCCCACGCGGGCCTCGACCTTCTCCTTGAGCGGCTCGTTGCGCCAGTGGATGTTGGGCGCGAAGTAGACCTCGGAGCGCTGCCGGTTCACATAGCCGGCGGCGCCGATGCCCACGCCGACGATGTCGTGCCCGACTCGGGCGCCTTCCACCGCCGAGGCGATGGCGTCCACGATGCCCTCGGCCGTGCCCGGGGTCGGCACCTTGTGGGTCGAGAGGATGTTGCCTTCCTCATCGACCACGCCGGCCGCGATCTTCGTGCCGCCGATGTCGACGCCGATGGTGAGTCCCATGAATCCCTCAGTTTCGGTCGAGCCCCGCTACGGCCAACGGTACCCGAGAGGCCGGGGGCTCGGCCGGGGGCTCAGTCCAGGTCGATGCGTTCCCCGGGGCCGTCGTCGTCGCCCCGGTCTCGGCGTTCGTCCAGGTCACGGGGGTCGGTGTCGTCGTCCCGGCCGGTCCAGCGCCGCTCCTGGGCCTGGACGGCGGAGCGGTAGGCGGCGAGCAGTTCGTTCCCCGCCGCCGCGAGGTGGTCGAAGACGTCCGGATTGCGCTCGATGACGGGTTCCACGGCGTCCTTGGCCTGCTGGACGACCTGCCGGACGACCTGCTGGGCGGCGGGCCCGGCGACCGCGCCGAACAGCGGGGACTCGAGGCCGGACAGCTTGTCCGCGACGGCGTCGACGAGCTTCTTCAGTTCCTCGGCAGCGGAACCCGGGGGCGGGCCGTACTGAGCACGGCGGCGGGCCTTCTCCGCCTCGAGGTCCTCGGCGCACGCGGTCGCCCAGGCGTCGGCGTCGGTCGCCCGTACCTCGTCCACGGCCTCTTCGCGGGCGGCGTCGGACGGGGGGAGCTCTTCGCTCATGACGGACTCCTGACTACGGTTCGTCCCTACGACGTTACCCGAACGGGCGCAGCGCGCTCACCGGGCCTGCGGCCACAGTTTCGGGTCGGGTGCGAAGCGGATGCGCAGCTCGCCCTCGCGCAGGGCGGCCCCGTCGACGGTGCAGCGGCGCAGCGCGGAGGGCAGCGGGACGATACGGCGGAACCGCCCCGCGGTGACCACCAGTTCGTCGCCCCGCCGGACGAGGTCGAGTTCCTCGCGTATGGCGCCGGGCAGCGGGATGTGCCAGACGAGCACACCGTCCACGCCGAGCCGGTCGGTCACGGGCCATTCGACCGGTGAGCCGGTGTGCTCGGCGCCGGGCACCGCGAGGGCGGTGAGGTCGTCGGCGCCTCGCGGGTCGCGTCCGAGGTGGGCGACGGTGCGCAGCTCGTGCGCCTCCCGCCACTCCTCCAGCGTCTTGCGCTGCTGGGCGACGGGACCGGCGAGCCAGGTGTCCGCGGACGCCTCGGGCAGGACGCGGTTGGCGACCACGACATCGGTGCGCAGGCCGCGCAGGGCCAGTCCGAGGCCGGCGGTGCGGACGGCGTCTGCACCGGCAGGGCCCGGCTCGGCGACCAGCCGTACGACGGTGTCACGGTCGGCGACGATCGCCTCCACGGCGGCCAGCTCCAGATCCCAGCGGCCGACGGTCTCGTACAGCCACTCGGCGGGCATGGGAACGCCGGCGAGCCGTCCCAGGACGGGCCGCAGGGCCCGGGCGGCCTGCCGCTCGGGCGGCAGCAGACGGCGCAGATAACGGCGCAGTTCCTCCGGCAGGGCGAGGAGGGCGAGAGCCTGCGGCGTCGGTGGCAGGTCGACGACCAGGAGGTCGTACGACTCCGACAGCGCGGCATCGCGCAGGGCGCGCAGCAGGGCGAGTTCCTCCGCACCCGGCAGCGGCGTGAGTTCCTCGGGATCCAGCCGGGAGGCACCGAGGAGGTCCAGGGCGGAGGAGGCACGGTCCTGAAGGGCGGTGAGGTCCTTGCGGAAGTCCTGAGCGGGGTCGGGCCGCCAAGCGGTGAGACGCGGTGCGGCCTCGACCGGGGCCGGGCCCGTGCCGACCCCGAGCGCCGCACCGAGGGTGTCGGTGCGGTCGGCACTGAGGACGAGGGTGCGGGTGCCCTCGCGGGCGGCGGTGACCGCGGTGGCAGCGGCGAGCGTGGTACGCCCGCTACCGCCGGGGCCCATGATCAGGATGGTGCGCATGGGAAGGAACGGTAACCGAGACGCCCCTTGAGGGGCGCGGGGCTGTGTTGACTACCGCGATCAGGCCGACTCGACGCGCTTCTTCAACCCCGCCAACGCCCGGTCGATGATGACCTTCTCGGCCTTCCGCTTGATCATCCCCAGCATCGGGATCTTGACGTCCACGGTCAGCATGTACGTGACCTCCGTACCCCCCGCCCCGGCGGGCTTGAGGATGTACGAGCCGTCCAGAGACCGCAGCATCTGGGACTTCACCAGCGTCCAGGACACCTCGTTCTCACCGGTCCAGGTGTACCCGAGCACCTGGTCGTCCTTGATCGCACCCGCGTCCATGACGAGGCGGACCTGCTCGGCGCGGCCCTGCTCGTCGGTCTTGAGGACCTCCGCCTCCTTCACCTCGCCGGTCCAGTCCGGGTATCGGGCGAAGTCGGAGATGACCGCCATGACGTCGGCCGGGGCGGCCTCGATGGTGATGCTCGAGCTGGTGTGTTCCGCCATCGCCGTGGCTCCTCCAGATACGGGCCGGTAAGACGTCGTCGTGCGCACGTGTGTGCAGCGTGAAGGCTACCGCGCACGGGCCCCGCCGATCTCACCCGACCTGGGGCGTCCTCACCATTCCAGCGCCCAGGGCGTCCCGGTCGCCGCGAAGTGCCCCACGTTCACGCACTCGGTGGCCCCGATCCGCATCCGTCGCGTGAGCGGCTGGTGCACGTGCCCGAACAGGGCGTATCGGGGCCGGGTGCGGTGAATGGCGTCCAGCAGGGCGCGGCTGCCCCGCTCGAAGCGGCGGGCGACGGTGTCGTAGACGAGCTCGGGAACCTCGGGCGGGATGTGCGTGCAGAGCACGTCTACCTCGCCCACGGCCTCGATCTTCGCGGCGTACTCCTCGTCACTGATCTCGTACGGCGTCCGCATCGGCGTGCGCAGGCCGCCGCCCACGAAGCCGAAGACCCGGCCGCCGATCTCGACGCGCTCGCCGTCGAGGACGGTCGTGCCGGGCCCGGCGTACTCCTGCCACAGCGGCGGCATGTCGACGTTGCCGTAGGTCGCGTACGTAGGAGAGGGGAACGCGGCGAACATCTCGGCGTACTGCTTGCGCACCGCCTTCTCGATCACCGAGGCCCGGTCGGCGCCGACCCCGGCCCACAGCCGGGCCCCGAGTTCCCGCGCCTCCTCGAAGCGGCGGGCGGTGCGCAGCGCCACGATGCGGTCGGCGTTCTCGACACCGAACAGGTCGGGGAAGATGCCGCGCGAGTGGTCGGCGTAGTCGAGGAAGAGGACGAGGTCGCCCAGGCAGATCAGGGCGTCGGCGCCCTCGCCGGCCCGGGCCAGGTCACGGGCGTTGCCGTGCACATCGCTCACCACGTGCACGCGTGTCCTGCGGTTTCCGGCTGGTGTGGGTGCCATGGCGATCAAGGGTAGGCCGAGCGCTGTCCTTGTGAACAGTGGCGGCCCTACCTGCGGTTACTGGCCAGTCAGTTAGTACGTGGACTACTGTGCGCGAAGGAATACCCAAGTGTGTGACGCAGCGAACATCTCGACAGGACCCCCTGTCGCAGAAGCCATACCGGCGGGTAACGTCCGGGCCGTCCAGTCGTGCTCTGCATTTCAACAAGTGAATGCCTGAGTACCTGCCCGAGCCTTGGACCGCACCGTCGCAGCACACAACGTCGTGGCGCCGGCGCCCGATGAGGAGCAGCAGTCTTGCGCGAGTTCAGCCTTCCGGCTTTGTACGAGGTCCCTGCGGACGGAAATCTCACCGACATCGTCCGCAGAAACGCCGCGCAGCACCCGGACGTCGCCGTCATCGCCCGCAAGATCGGCGGTAGCTGGCAGGACGTCACGGCCACCGTCTTCCTCGCCGAGGTGCACACGGCCGCGAAGGGGCTGATCGCCGCCGGTGTCCAGCCGGGCGACCGGGTCGGCCTGATGTCCCGCACGCGCTACGAGTGGACGCTGCTGGACTTCGCGATCTGGAGTGCGGGCGCGGTGACCGTGCCGGTGTACGAGACCAGTTCGCCGGAGCAGGTGCAGTGGATCCTCGGTGACTCGGGCGCCACCGCGTGCATCGTGGAGTCGGACGCGCACACGGCCGCCGTCGAGTCGGTGCGCGACCGGCTGCCGGCGCTGAAGCACGTGTGGCAGATCGAGGGCGGCGGTCTCGAGGAACTGGGCCGGCTCGGGCAGGACGTCACCGACCAGACGGTCGAGGAGCGCGGCTCGTTCGCCAAGGCCGACGACCCGGCGACCATCGTCTACACCTCGGGCACCACAGGCCGCCCCAAGGGCTGTGTGCTCACCCACCGCAGCTTCTTCGCCGAGTGCGGCAACATCGTGGAGCGGCTGCGTCCGCTCTTCCGCACCGGCGAGTGCTCGGTGCTCCTCTTCCTGCCGCTCGCGCACGTCTTCGGGCGGCTGGTGCAGATCGCGCCGATGATGGCGCCGATCAAGCTCGGCTGCGTCCCGGACATCAAGAACCTCACCGACGAGCTGGCCTCGTTCCGCCCGACGCTGATCCTCGGGGTGCCGCGCGTCTTCGAGAAGGTCTACAACTCGGCGCGCGCCAAGGCGCAGGCCGACGGCAAGGGCAAGATCTTCGACAAGGCCGCCGACACCGCGATCGCGTACAGCAAGGCGCTGGACACCCCCTCGGGCCCGTCCTTCGGTCTGAAGATCAAGCACAAGACGTTCGACAAGCTCGTCTACAGCAAGCTCCGCGCGGTCCTCGGCGGCCGGGGCGAGTACGCCATCTCCGGCGGGGCCCCACTGGGCGAGCGCCTGGGCCACTTCTTCCGCGGCATCGGCTTCACGGTCCTGGAGGGCTACGGCCTGACCGAGTCCTGCGCGGCCACCGCGTTCAACCCCTGGGACCGGCAGAAGATCGGCACGGTCGGTCAGCCGCTGCCCGGCTCGGTGGTCCGGATCGCCGACGACGGCGAGGTGCTGCTGCACGGCGAGCACCTGTTCAAGGAGTACTGGAACAACCCGGGCGCGACCGGGGAGGCGCTGGCCGACGGCTGGTTCCACACCGGTGACATCGGCACCCTCGACGAGGACGGCTACCTCAGGATCACCGGCCGCAAGAAGGAGATCATCGTCACCGCGGGCGGCAAGAACGTCGCCCCGGCCGTGATCGAGGACCGCATCCGGGCGCACGCCCTGGTCGCGGAGTGCATGGTGGTGGGCGACGGGCGGCCGTTCGTGGGCGCGCTGGTCACCATCGACGAGGAGTTCCTGGGCCGCTGGTGCGCGGACCACGGCAAGCCGGCGGGTTCCACCGCGGCGTCGCTGTGCGAGGACCTGGACCTGCTGGCCGCGATCCAGGCGGCGATCGACGACGGCAACGCCGCGGTGTCGAAGGCGGAATCGGTGCGGAAGTTCCGCATTCTGTCCTCCCAGTTCACGGAGGAGTCGGGCCACCTGACCCCCTCACTGAAGCTGAAGCGGAACGTGGTGGCGAAGGACTACGCGCACGAGGTCGAGGCGATCTACGCCAAGTAGTGCGCGTGCGGCGTCATGGCGCGGTGTCCTCCACGAGGACCCGCGCCATCGTGCGTTCGGCGAGGGCCGTGATGGTCACGAAGGGGTTGACGCCGATCGAGCCGGGCACGAGTGAGCCGTCGGTGACGTACAGGCGCGAATACCCCTTCACCCGCCCGTAGTCGTCCGTCGCCCGGCCCAGTACGCAGCCGCCCAGCGGGTGGTACGTGAAGTCGTCGGCGAAGACCTTGTTGCCCGAGCCGAACAGGTCGTAGCGGTAGATCGTGGCGTTCGCCCTGTTGATCCGGTCGAACAGTTTCTTCGCCATGCCCACCGACACGGCACTGTGCGCAGCGCTCCACCCGAGCCGTACGGCGCCGCTCGCCGAGTCGTACGTGAAGGACGCCCGCTCCGGGTTCTTGGTGATCGCCAGGTAGAGGCTGACCCAGTGCTCGAGCCCCATGGGCAGGGGCGCGATCTCGGCGAAGACGGGGTTGGCGGTGTTGGCCCAGTCGTCGATGCCCATGACCGGCATGGTCGACTGGTTCGCTCCCACCGTGTCCCACAGGTGGTTGGCCCGGCCGAGCATCACGTTGCCGTTGGTGCCCCAGCCGGTGCCGACGCTCGCGTCCAGGGCGGGCAGGGTGCCCGACTCCCGGGCGCGGACGAGGAGTTCCGTCGTGCCGAGGCTGCCGCCGCCGAGGAAGAGGTACGTGCAGGCGTACTCCTTGGTCTCGACGACGGTGCCGGTGTCGTCGATCCGGTCGGCGCTCAGGACGTACGTCCCGTCGGCGGCCCTGCTGATCGACGTCACCCGCTCCATGGTGTGGATGGTGACGTTCCCGGTGCCGAGCGCGGAGGCGAGGTAGGTCTTGTCGAGGCTGCGCTTGCCGTGGTTGTTGCCGTAGATGACCTCGCCCCCGAGCGCGGACTTGGTCGCCGTGCCGGCCGCCTCGCGCTCCATGTGGCCGAAGTCGTAGACGTTGGGCACGAAGGTGGTCTTCAGCCCGGCGTTGTCCGCGTGTTTGCGGGAGATCCGGGTGAAGCGGTACCACTCGGTGGACTCGAACCAGGCCGGGTCGATGGTGTTGACGCCGAGCATGGAGCGGGCGCGCGGGAAGTACGTGTCGTACATCTCCGCGGTGTCCACGGTCGGGAACTGCTCGGCGAAGTAGGACCGGAGCGGGGTCACCGCCATGCCGCCGTTGACCAGGGAACCGCCGCCGACGCCCCGGCCGACGTACACGGACATGTGGTCGTAGTGCACGCGGTCAAGGACGCCCGGGTAGGCGCTGATGTCCCTGTTGACCAGGTCCAGCCAGAGGAACGTGGCCAGCGGCGCCTCCGTGCGGGTGCGGAACCACATGGAGCGCCGGTCCGGGCTGCGGGTGGAGCAGAAGATCTTGCCGTCGGAGCCGGGGGTGTTCCAGAGCCCGCCCATTTCCAGGACGAGGGTGCGGATGCCGGCCTGACCTAGGCGGAGGGCGGCCACGGCACCGCCGTAGCCGGAACCGATCACGATCGCCGGGGCGTTGTCGACTGCGTCGGGCTCGGCGGCCGACGCCGACGAAAGACCGATGCGGGTGAGACCGGACGCGGCGGCCGTCTGGAGGGCCACCATGCCCAAGATTTGACGTCTCGTCAGCTGATGCTGTATCAGTTTTGCTGCCATGTGCGCAGCATGTGCGGATTTTTACGTTCCGCCTAGGGTCCGGGAGCCCGCTCAGAGCAAAGCTTTGAGCTTCTCCGCCAGCAGGTCCCAACGCCACTTCTCCTCGACCCACGCCCTGCCCCGCTCCCCCATCCTCCGGCGCAGCTCTGCGTCGCCGAGGAGCGTGACGACCCGCTCGGCGGTCTGCTCCGCCGAGCCGCCACGGACGACCCAGCCCGTCTCGCCGTCGAGGACCGCGTCCGGCGCGCCGCCGGAGTCGCCTGCGACGACGGGCAGGCCGGTCGCCGAGGCCTCCAGGTAGACGATGCCGAGGCCCTCGACGTCGAGGCCGCCGCGCCGGGTCCGGCACGGCATCGCGAAGACGTCCCCGGCGCCGTAGTGGGCGGGCAGCTCGGACCAGGGGACGGCGCCGGTGAAGCGGACGGAGGCGGCTACGCCGGTCTCCTGGGCCAGCTTGCGCAGGTCGCCCTCGTACGGTCCGCCCCCGACGATCAGCAGTACGGCGTCCGGCTCGGCGGCGAGGATCCGGGGCATGGCTTGGATCAGCGTGTCCTGCCCCTTGCGCCGCACCAGCCGGGACACGCAGACGATCACCGGCCGGTCCGTCAGCCCGAGCCGCGCCCGGATCTCGTCGCCGCCCGAGTCCGGGTGGAAGGTCTTCTCGTCGACCCCGGGCGGCAGCTGCGCCATCCGGGCGGCCGCCTGCGGGCTCAGCGCGCCGGCGATCCGCGAGCGCGTGTACTCGCCCAGGTAGGTGATCGTGTCCGTGGAGTCCCCGATCCGGCGCAGCAGCTGCCGGGCCGCCGGCAGCTGGGCCCAGCCGGCCTCGTGCCCGTGCGTGGTGGCCACCAGCCGCTCGGCGCCCGCCTCGCGCAGCGCCGGTGCCATCAGGCCGAGCGGCGCCGCCGCCCCGAACCACACCGACGCGCAGTCGTGCTCCCGCAGCAGCCCTACGGCGCGCCGGGTGACGGCGGGAGTCGGCAGCAGCATGGTCGTACGGTCCCGTACGACGGTGAAGGGCTGTTCGGCGTCGAAGGCGGCGGTCGCCTCGACGCCCTCCCGGCTCCGCTTCCACGTCGACGCGTAGACGACCAGCCGCTGCGGGTCCAGCCGCAGCGCCATGTTGTGCAGAAACGCCTGGATGCCGCCGGGCCGGGGCGGGAAGTCGTTGGTCACGATCAGGGTCTTGCGCACGCCGCCGACCCTACCGAACCCGCCCCTCACAGCCGTGCGCGCGGCTCTTGTGGCACGCTCACAGCTCTGCGGGACATCATGACCGCATCGACGGAGCGCGCGGACGGGCAGGGATCAGGTGAAGACGACGGGCACGAGGCGGTCCCTGGCATGGCTGCCGGTGATCTGGTGTCTCACGAGGCTGGCGCTGCTGCTGTTCGTGATGAAGGTGTACGTCTTCCCTGGCCCGGACGTGACGAGCGACGTGCATGTGATCTACCAGGGCTGGTACGAGATCCTGCGCACCGGAACGTTCCCTCAGAACGACGTCACCTGGCAGTACCCGCCCGCCGCCGCCCTGGCGATCCTCTCCCCCGCGCTGCTGCCCTTCCTGCACTACGCGACCGCGTTCTTCGTCCTGGTCTGTGTCACCGACCTGGCCGTCCTGGCCCTGCTGGCGTACGCCGGACGGCGGCCCGGCCGGACCCTGCGCGGCGCCTGGGTCTGGGTCGCGGGCGTGCCGCTGCTGGGTCCGACGGTGTACGCGCGCTACGACGTGATGGTCACGGCCGTGGCGGTGGCCGCGCTGCTCGCCGGGGCCCGGCACCCGAAGGCGATGGGGGCGCTGGCGGCGTTCGGCGCGCTGCTGAAGGTCTGGCCGGCGATGCTTCTGCTGGCCGCCCGACGGCGGAGCGCCTGGGTGTCGGCCCTGGTCACCGGCATCGCGGTGACGGGTGTCTTCGCCCTGGTCATGCCCGGCGGTTTCGCCTTCCTGACCTTCCAGCGCGACCGGGGCACCGAGGTGGAGTCGCTCGGCGCGCTCGTCTTCCATGTCGCCCGGCACTTCGGCTGGCAGGGCGAGGTGCGGCTGAACTACGGCTCGATCGAGTTCCTCGGGCCGTATGTGAGCGAGGTGAGCACGGGCGCGCTGTTCCTGACGGGTGCGGCCTTCGGCTGGCTGGTGCTGTGGCGGCTGCTGGCGCGGCGCTTCGAGGAGCACACGCTCGCCGACGCGGCCTTCGTGGCGGTGCTGATGTTCACCACCACCAGCCGGGTGATCAGCCCGCAGTACATGGTGTGGCTGGTCGGGCTGGCCGCGGTGTGCCTCTGCTTCCCCGGGAGCCGGATGCGGCTGCCGGTCGGCCTCGTCCTGGTGGCGTGCTTCGTGACGGTGCTGGAGTTCCCGCTCTACTTCGCCAACGTGGTGGCCAGCGACGGCCTGGGCCTCACCCTGCTGTTCCTGCGCAACGGCCTCCTGGTCGTCGCCACCCTCCTCGCGGCCCGCGCCCTGTGGAAGGCGACGGTGCCGCGCACGGTTCCCGCCCCCCTGCCGTCTCAGCCGGCCGCCCGTGCCGGGGAGACTCCCGTCTCCTCCTGAGCCGGGTCCCGCCGGAACAGCACCCCCGCCAGCCCGCACTGCACCGCCGTCGCGAGCGCCAGCGCGAGACACACCCCCGGCAGCCCGAGCCCCGTCAGGCTGTACGCGAGGGCCAGCTGGACCGCCGTCCCGAGCACGGTCACCCGCAGCAGCACCGAGGCACCCCCGCTGCCCTCGAAGACCCCGCCGAGCGCGATGAGACAGGCCATCAGCAACAGGTAGGGCCCGACGCAGCGCAGGAACAGCACGCCCTCGTGCGCGACCCCGGGCCCGGCGCCGAAGACGGCCATGAGCCACGGGGCGGTGACGGCCGACAGCACCGCCGCCGTGAGACCGAGGGCCCCGGAGAGGAGCACGGCCTGCCGCCCGATCGCCCGCCGCTCGTCCTCTCCGGCGCCCCGCGTGTGCGCGGTGTGGATGGCGGCGGCCTGGCGGACGGCGTAGAAGGCCATGGTCGCCACGTACATGACCTTGTAGGCGATCGCGTACCCGGCCACCGCCGTCACCCCGAGCCGCGCCACGATCGCGACCAGGACCAGGGCGCCCGTCTGCCGCACGGTGAAGTCGGCGGACATGGGCAGACCGGTCGTCAGCGTCCGGCGCAGGGAGACGCCCAGGGACTCGCCCGCCTCCGCCTCGCGTGCCTTCCGCAACAGCGCGTTGCGCCGCACCGCGACGAGTCCCGCCGCGAGCGCCACGGACCGGGACAGCACCGTGGAGGCGGCGGCGCCCTGGACTCCGTAGAGGTGGATGAAGAGTGGGTCGAGGGCCAGGATCAGGCCGTTGGAGAGCAGGGCGAGCCGCAGCGGGGTTCTCGTGTCGCCGGTGCCTTTGAGGATGCCGTCGACGAGTTGCTGGGCGAAGAAGACGGCCATGCCGGGCAGGGAGAGCGTGAAGTAGGCGACGGCGAGCGGGAGGGCGGCGCTGTCGGCCCCGCCCAGCACCAGCCGGGCCAGCGGTTCGCGGCCCAGCAGACCGCCCGCCACGACCAGTGGCGTCACGAGCGCCCACAGCGCCCATCCGCCGCGCACGGCCGCCCTGACGGCCTCGGGGTCGCGGGCGCCCCGGGCGTGGGCGACCAGCACGGTCGTACCGGAGCCGAAGACCAGGGCGATGCCGAGCAGCACGTTCTCGGTGTTGGTCGCCACGGCCACGGCGGCCACGGCCGGGCCGCCCAGCCGCGCGACCCAGACGGTGTTGATGATCCCCGCGGCGACGGAGGCGAGCAGTGAGAGGTAGACGGGTCCGGCGAGCAGGAGGAGGTGCTTGCGATGGGCGTTCACGGTGGCTGTCCCCCTGGTCCCCGAGTCCTCATGGCCCTCGATACGAGCTAGCTCGATTCGAGGTAACTCGTTAAGAGGTAGCATGCGTGGGACATCACCCGCAAGGAGGACCATGCTGGAGCTGTCGATCCTGGGCTTCCTGGCCGAGGAGCCCCTGCACGGCTATGAGCTCAAGGAGCGCATCAAGGCGCTGACCGGCCATGTCCGGCCGGTGAGCGACGGCGCGCTCTACCCGGCGATCACGCGCCTGGTCGGGGCGGGCCTGCTCGACCAGCACACCGAGCCGGGCGCGAGCGCGGCCCCGCGCCGGATCCTCGCCCTCACCGACCGGGGCCGCGAGGAACTGCTGGAGCGGCTGCGCCGGCCGAAGCAGACCGAGATCACCGACCACGTCCGCTTCAACACGGTCCTTGCGTTCCTGCGCCACCTGCCCGACCGGCACGAGCAGGCCGCGGTGCTGCGCCGCCGGCTGGACTTCCTGGAGACCCCGACGAGCTTCTTCTACGCGTCAGGCAAGCCGGTCCGCGCCGAGGAGGCGGACGACCTGTTCCGCCAGGGCATGCTCCGGGTCGCGCGAGCGACGGGCGAGGCGGAGCGGGCCTGGCTGCGGGAGATCGTCGCACTGCTCGATCAGCCGAGCTGAGCGCGTACGGGTGGGCGTGGGCGCAGTGGCATCCACTCGCCGGGCCACCCGCCCGCCCGCACGCCCCGGCCACCGCCCGTTCGCAGCCCCAGCCCGCCCTGCGGACAGCTCGGCCGGGCCACAGCCCGATCGGCCGACTCGGGCCATGATCCCGCCTCGACCGACCAAGGCCCGGTCAGCTCAGCTGAGCTCGCAGATACTCCTGCCACTCCTTCGTGAACGCCTCCGGCGTCGTCCCGAGCACCTCGCGCATCGCCTCCGCCACCGCCCCGGCCCGCTTCCGGTGGTCCCCGACGGCCCGGTAGAACTCGCCCAGCCGGGACTCGCCCCAGCGGTCGGCGATCAGCCGGCACGCCGTCCAGCCGCTCTCGTAGGCCCGGGCCAGGCGGCTCGCGTCACCGGTGAAGCCGAAGTCCTCGTCCTCCGGCAGCGCGTCCGGGACCTCCCCCCGGCTCACCGCCCGGGACAGCTCGGGCGCGGCCTCGGAGGGGATGCGGCCGGTGGCGCGGTAGCCGACCCAGTCGGCGTAGCCCTCGGACAGCCAGAGGGGGGTGGCGGCGCTGGTGTGGGCGCGGGTGGCGACATGGGTGGTCTCGTGGGTGACGACGACCTGCTCGCCGAGGCCGCCGAGGAGCGCGAAGGCGTCCGGATTGACGATGATCCGGTCCGCCGGCGCCCGGGCCGGAGCGCCTGTCTCGCCGGTCGTGACCGCCGCGATCCCGCGGTAGGAGGAGGCGGGCGAGCCGAGCAGCCCCGCCATGCCCTCCAGGGACTTCGGCACGAGCACGACGACGCGCCGGGACCATTCGGTGCCCCACGCCTCGGACACGGCGGGCACCGCCCGGTCTGCCAGTTCCGCGAAGTCGCGCAGCGACCGGCCGGACTGCCCGACGCCGAGGACGAGGCTGCGGGCGCCCCGGACGGCCTGTACCGCGCCCTGGTCCCACAGTTGCTGGGCGGACTTCCTGGCGGGCCGGTCGGCTTCGACGGACCACCGCCCGTCCGCGTCCCGGCTCAGCCGCAGGGTGCGGCCCGCGGTCACCGGCGCCCGGTCGTACCCGGCGACGCGGTAGCGGAGTTCGGCGTCGGCGGTGGCGCTGTCGCCGGTGCGGCGCATCTCGGTGACCCGGTACGACCAGGCGGCCAGGGGCATCGCGCGCAGCCGGGCGAAATCCACCCCCGTGCCCGTCCGCTCGTAGGCCCGCTCGTCGCGGTCGAGGAACGCGGCGGCACGCCGGTCCAGGAGCCGCTGGACGTCGGCCGTGGCGCTGTCGGCGGCGGACCGGCCGCCGCACCCGACCAGGGCGACGAGCAGCACGACGAGCGCCACCACCGCGGACCCCGACCTTCGACCAGCCACGTTCCCGATCGTAAGGGCGCCGGGCCGCGCGGGTCAGACCCTGGTGACCGAGGAGACGGGCATCATCCCGACCGGGTCGTAGCGCACGGGTGCGCCGGGGTAGGGCGCGTGGATGACCTGGCCGTTGCCCATGTACATCCCGACATGGCTGGCGTCGTCCCGGTAGACGACCAGGTCACCGGGGCGCGCCTCGGACAGCGGGACCTGCCGGCCGGCGTACCGCTGGGCCTGCGAGGTGCGCGGCAGGGACACCCCGGCCTGCGCGTACGACCACTGCGTCAGACCCGAACAGTCGAAGCCGGAGGGGCCGTTGGCGCCCCAGACGTAGGGCCTGCCGACCACGCTGCGGGCGGCGGCGACGGCGGCGGCCCCGCGTCCCGAGGCCGCGGTGGCGTTCCCGAGGTAGGGCAGGCCGCCGCGGCCGGAGCGGGAGGCCCGGTCGTAGGCGGCGCGCTCGGACTCCGGCAGGGAGTTGAGCAGCCGCCGGGCCGCGGCGAGCTTCTTCTCGACGGACTTCTTGTGGACGGCGACCGTCCTGCGGCTCTTCTCCAGTTCGCGGAGCTTCCCGGCGGCCTCCTGGCGGTCCTGGGCGAGTTCGCGCATGGCGTCCTGGAGGTCCTTCAGCTCACCGGCCTGATGGGCGGTGACGCGGTCCAGCCGGGCGGCCCTGTCGAGGTACTCCTCCGGGTCGTCGGCGAACAGCAGGGCGAGGGACGGGTCGAGGCCGCCCGAGCGGTACTGGGCACCGGCGAGCGAACCGAGGGACTCCCGCATGGAGTTGATGCGCTGCTGCTGCCTTGCGATCCGGTCCCGGGCGGTACCGGCCTCCTCGCGCAGCTCGTCGGCGCGCTCGTCGGCCTTGTTGTAGGCCTCGGTGGCCTTCTCGGCCTCCTCGTAGAGGCGGTCCACCTCGGCCCGGGTGTCGTCGTGCGGTGCGGACGCGGCCGGTACCGCGCACAGGGCGGTGGCCGCGACGGACAGGAAACCGACCGCGGCACCGGCGCCCCGGTCGAACCCGGACGGTGCAAGTCGGCGATGGGACCCCACGGGAAGCCGCTCTCCTTCCGCTGACGGACGTGGAAACGCGGCAGACAGTAGCCCCGCGACCGGGAGCAGCCAACGACCATCCGTGGGGGCGCGGCACGACGCCCCGCCGCTGACGCAGGTCACCGGCGGGGCGTGGGCTTACTCGAGACTGTGGTGATTCCCCCGAACGGCGGACACGGTGTCCTCGGCGGGGGTGCCGTTCGTCAGACGCGGACGCCGAACATGAACGGGCCGCCGATGGTGTCCATCGACTCGTAGCGGACGACCGTGCCGGTGCGCGGGGCGTGGATGATCTGGCCGTTGCCGGCGTAGAGGCCGACGTGGTGCAGGTCGTTGAAGAAGAAGACCAGGTCGCCGACCTTGAGCTGGCTGACCGAGGAGATCCTGGTGCCGATCTGGGACTGCGCCTCGGAGGTACGCGGGATCTGCATGCCGGCCGCGGCGTAGGCCCGGGAGGTGAGGCCGGAGCAGTCGTAGGAGCTCGTGCCCGTGGCGCCGTAGACGTAGGGCTTGCCGAGCTGGCTCTGGGCGAAGGCGAAGGCGGCGGCGGCCCGGCCGGAGCCCTGCGGGACGTTGCCGGTGAGGGCGTCGCGCTGGCTGTCCCGGCTGGCGCGGTCCTGCTCGGCGGCGAGCGCCTGCTTCTCGGCGGCGGTGAGGCTGTTGAGCAGCTTCTGCGCGGAGCCGAGCTTGCCCTGGACTTCCTTCTTCTTCTTGCCGAGTTCGGTGCGGGTGGAGGCGAGGTCCTTGAGCTTCTCGGAGGCCTCGGCGCGCTCCTGGGCGAGTTCGCGCTGCTTCTCCTGGACCTTCTTCAGCGCCTCGACCTGCTGGCTGCTCAACTGGTCGAGCGTGGAGGCCTTGTCGAGGTAGTCGTCCGGGTCCGAGGAGAGGAAGAGCTGGACCGAGGGGTCGATGGAGCCGGTGCGGTACTGCGAAGCGGCCGCGATGCCCAGGCTGTCGCGCAGCTCGTTGAGCTCCTCCTGGCCGCGGGCGACGTTGTCCTGGATGGTGGAGATCTCCTTCTGGAGCTTCTCCTGCTTCTCCTTGGCCCCGTTGTACTTCTCGGTGGCCTGCTCCGCCTCTTCGTAGAGCTTGTCGACCTTCGCCTTGACCTCGTCCTTGCTCGGCTTCTCGCTGGGGGCCGCGTTGGCGGCCTGCGCGCTGAAGGCGACGGCAGCGGCGGCGGCGGTGGTCAGCACGGTCACACGTGCGCGGCTCGGCTGCTTCGGACGACGGTGGGACGCCACGGGTGAAAGCTCCTTCTGCCCCCTCCGCCGTCTCTCCCGATGAGTGATCACCCGAGCGGAGGTTTCGGAGCCTGACCCTAGTGACCTTCCTGTGATCAGTTCAAATCCTCAGATGAAAAAATGCGTCACAGTGAGCCAACTTTTCCCCTGGACTCACAGGCGGTGAGACTCACTTGACTTAACGTGGCCCACAGGTCTCATCAATTCGGGCATCACGCCCGGACGTTACGCATCGCCCGTAGGGCGCCTAGGACCGCGAAAGACGCTTGAGGAGCATCGCCGAGGCCACCGGGCGGGCGCCGGCGCGGGCCACCCCGTCTGCGACCTCCCGGTCGGTGGACGCCACGATGACCGGCCTTCCGGGTGGTTCGGCGCGCACGAGTTGACGGATGAGCTCGTCGGCGGTGACGCCCGGCTTCGAGAAGAGCACCCGTACCCCGCGCGGCGGCGCCAGCAGGACCGGCGCTGCCAGTTCGGCGCCGTCGAAGACGCAGGTCACCTCGGCGCCGCTCTGCGCCGCCAGTTGCGAGAGCTGCCCCAGCAGCCTGAGGCGCTGCTTCTCCAGCGGCATCTGCGGATAGCCGGTCTTGGTGACGTTGTAGCCGTCGACGACCAGATGGGCCTGCGGCAGCGCCAGCAGCTGGTCGAGGACCTGTGGGTCGTTCTCGGAGAGCGCGCGGGCGGCGATGTCCTTCGGGGTCATCCGGCCCGGCTCGACGGCGTCCACGGTCTCGGCGGGCCGTACCGACACCGGCGGCAGGGCCAGTTCGCGCCTGAGCCCCTGGGTGGCGTCCAGCAGGGTGTCCAGCAGCAGCCGGACCCGCATGTCCTCGACGCTGCGACCTTCCCGGGCCGCCCGGCGCGTGGCCTCCAGGGCCGCCTCGGTCTCCCCCAGCCTGGCCTTGAGCCGCCGGGTCTCGCTCTCGGCGGCGGACACCTGGGCGTGTCCCTCGGCGCGGACGGCCTCCAACTCGCCGTGCGCCTTGCGCAGGGCGGCCTCGCCGCGCTTGACGTCGCTGAGGGCGGCGCGGAGCTTGCGATGCAGCGACTCGGATTCCCGCTTGGCGGATTCCAGCTCCGTGCGCAGCCGCTCGGTCTCGGCCCTGGTGTGGTCACGGGCCCGGGCCAGCTCGGCGCGCAGCCGCTCCAGCTCGGCCCGGCTCTCCTCGTCGGCCCGCTCGGCATCGGCCCGCTGGGCCTCCTCGCCGGCGGCGGTCACCAGCTTCACCCAGTCGGTCGGCCGCAGTACGTAGGCCGCGGCCGCCACGTCCAGCGGGTCCGCGGCCGGGGGCGGGGAGCCTGAGTCGAGGGCGCCGGCGAGTTCCGGCTGGGCCTCTCTGAGCTTCTCCCCGATGCGCTGCCGGAACAGCGGGTCGGTCTCCAGCGCGGAGGCCATGGCGTTGCCGGCGAACTTGGCTCTGCGGTTCGGGGCGAACCGGGCGTACTGCCTGAGCTGTGCGGGCAGCTCGCCGACCGTCAGCGAGCCGAAGCCGTCGGAGACGATCTGCACGACCTTGCGGCGCACACCGTCGGGCAGCGGACGGTCGAGCACCTCGGCGGCGCCGTCGCCCGGCCCCCCGCCTGTGGTCTCCACCATCCGTCACACCCCAATGCCTGTGCGGGGGCCCTGCTCCCCTCAGGAGCCGGCGCCCGGCCTGTCCACGAGTTCCACCTGGTCCACCGCGTTGCACCAGCGGCAGCGCACCGACTCGATGGTCTCACTGAGCACGTCGCGCTCCTCGACCTTGGGCTCTCCGGCCAGGTCCAGGTGGACGTACTCGACGACCTTCGACGAGCGGGTCACGTCGAAGCGCGTGAGGTTGCCGCAGAGGGTGCAGCGCCACCGCGTCTCGGCGGTCGGCAGGGGAACCGTCATCGTGGCCTGTTCTCTTTCCTTCTAGTGTCCGCGACGCCACCGGCTTCCCCGGTGCGTGTGGCTCGTAACCCTACGGCCTGCCGGGTCTTCGCCGCCTGCGTGTCCACGGCGGCGAGGCGGTCTGGGCGGTTGCGTCCGGTTACGTCATGCTCTGTAGCCATGATCAGCAAGTGGAGTGCGTCGATCACCCGGGCGAGCCGGTCGATCAGGGGGTCGTCGGCGCCGGTGACGTACTCACTGATCGCCCTGTGCTGCACGGTCTTCCTGGCCGGGCCCGCCTCGGGCATCGGCCCGGCGTACGGCTCCGGCGACGATCTGCTCGCCGCGCAGCGGGCCTACTTCCGGCACTGGGGCGTGATCCCCGCAGAACTGTTCGAGGGATCCCCCGGGTCGGCCCTCACCCCGGTGACGGCGCTCTTCGTCCACGGCACCTGGGTGCACCTGCTCGGCAACATGCTCTTCCTCTACGTCTTCGGGGCGATGACCGAGGAACGGATGGGACGGGTGCAGTTCACCCTGTTCTACGTCGGCTGCGGCTACCTGGCCCTGCTCGGGTACGCCGTCGCCAACACGGATTCCGAGCAGTCCCTGGTCGGTGCCTCCGGGGCGATCTCGGCGGTCCTCGGCGCGTTCCTGTACCTGTTCCCCCGTGCCCGGGTGACCAGTCTCCTGCCGTTCCTCTTCTTCCTGCCGGTGCGCTTCCCGGCCTGGGTCGTGCTGCCGTTCTGGGCGGGGCTGCAGTGGCTGGCGGCGGGGCGGGCCTCGGACGGGCCCGGGGTGGCCTACCTCGCCCACCTGGTCGGATTCGGCCTGGGCTTCTGCTACGCCTCGGTCCGCTACGGCCGTCCCACCGGCCCTACTAGAGTGAAGGCCGCCCCTGCTCCGGCCCCCGAGGGAGAGAACCAGCCGTGATCACCGCGATCGTCCTGATCAAGACCAGCGTGGACCGGATCCCCGAGATCGCGGAGTCGATCGCGGCGCTGGACAGCGTCAGCGAGGTCTTCTCGGTCACCGGCACCTACGACCTCATCGCGATGGTCCGGGTGAAGGAGCACGAGGACCTCGCCGAGGTCATCCCCGGCCGGATCAGCAAGATCCCCGGCGTCGAGGGCACGGACACGCACGTGGCGTTCCGTACGTACTCGCAGCACGACCTGGAGGCGGCGTTCTCCATCGGGCTGGACAACTAGGGCTCGCAGGCCTGACCGGCTCCGGATGAAGAGTTCTTCATCCGGGGTTCATCATCCGCCGCGGGTTCCGTCCGCAGGATCGGGCGCATGGCATTCTCCCGTCGTATGGCCGCCCTCTCCGCGGTCGTGCTGATCCCCCTGGGCATCGCGGCGACCAGCTACGCCCTCACGGACAGCCCTCAGTCGCCGAAGGTCCCGTCCCAGCAGGTGGAGCTGGACAGCGGCACGGCCCCCCCCCCCACCCCCCGCCGCCACCGGCCCCCGCCCCGGCCCCAGGTCGCGGCGGGGCCCCCCCGCGCCGCGCCCCCCC
>NZ_JBSHKH010000072.1:25893-41503 GCF_053643595.1 Streptomyces sp. NPDC055506
CTGAATCCACGCCCGGCGACGAGGTCGTCTCACGGCCTCCGGTGACCGATAGCTCGGCTGGTGACGATGATGACGACGACCGCGGCCAGGGCAACGGAGACGACGGACCGGGCGACGACGGACCCGGCTACGACAACTGACGGCCGGCGGCGCGTCTCCGCCCGGGTCCGCATCCTGCTCTGGCTGCTGCTCGTGATGGCCGTCGCGCTCGCCTCGGTCGCCATGACCACCCGCTCCTTCCTGCTGCGGGACGTCGACAACCGGATCAACCGCCTGCTCACCCAGGAGACCGGCGAGTTCGCCAACTTCGAGGAACGGGGCGGGGATCCGCAGACGGGCCGCCCGTTCAGCGACGCCGGCCGGCTGCTGACGGTGTTCCTCGAACGGCAGTACCCCGACGCGGACGAGGAGCTGATCGGCCTGGTCGGCCGGGCGGGCGGCGGCCCCCGGCAGATCCGCCAGCGGCACGACCTGCCCGTCGCCCTGCCCCTGCACCGGGATCCCCGGGCCAAGCGCGCCGTCTTCGAGTCGCCCGAGTCCTCCGGGGTGCTGCGGCGGCCCGAGGGCGAGATCCGCTGGGCCAAGGTCACCGTGGCCCGGCAGGGGCGGGCGCCGGACGCCGCGTTCGTGGTCGCCTTCCACCCGGAACGCGAGCGGGCGCGGGTGAACGACATGTTCCGCACGCTGCTCGTCATCTCCGGCGCCGCCCTGCTGCTGACCGTCGGCATCGCCTGGGCGGTCGCCGGGCGGATCCTCAAACCCGTGCGGGTGGTGCGCACCGCGGCGGCGCAGCTCACCGAGCAGGGCCTCACCCGGCGGATCCCGGTGCACGGCAACGACGACATAGCGGCCCTCGCCGAGACGTTCAACGGCATGCTCGACCGGCTGGAGCGGGCCTTCGCCGCCCAGCGCGAGTTCGTCGACGACGCGGGACACGAACTGCGTACCCCCATCACCATCGTGCGCGGACATCTGGAGCTGATGGGCGACGATCCGGCCGAGCGCGAGGAGACGGTCCGGCTGGTCACCGACGAGCTGGACCGGATGAGCCGCATCGTCGAGGACCTGCTGCTGCTCGCCAAGGCCGAACGCCCCGACTTCGTCACGCCCGAGCCGGTCCAAGTCGCCGAACTCACCGCCGACGTCTACGTCAAGGCCCGCACCCTGGGCGAACGCGACTGGCGGCTCGACGGGGTCGCCGACCTGGAGGCCGAGCTGGATCCGCAGCGGATCACCCAGGCCATGGTGCAGCTCGCGCAGAACGCCGTGCAGCACACCACGACCGGCCAGACCATCCGCATCGGCTCCCGCACCGACGGCCCGGACCTGGAGCTGTACGTCGCCGACTCCGGGCCCGGTGTGCAGCCCCAGGACGCCGAGGTGATCTTCGAACGCTTCCGCCGCGGCACGGCCCGCCGCGGCACCCGGGGCTCCGGCGCCGGACTCGGGCTGTCCATCGTCAAGGCGATCGCCGAGGGCCACCGGGGCCGGGTACGGCTCTACGGCACACCCGGCGGCGGCGCCGGCTTCGCCCTCGTACTGCACGCACCCCGGGCACCGGAAGGGGACCCCTCGTGAACCGCATCCTCATCGTCGAGGACGAGGAACGCATCGCCTCCTTCGTGGAGAAGGGCCTGCGCTCCAACGGCTTCACCACGACCGTCGTCACCGACGGCGACGCGGGCTACGAGTACGCCCTGACCGGCGGCTTCGACCTCGTCGTCCTGGACATCGGGCTGCCCGGCCGGGACGGCTTCACCATCCTGCGGGAGCTGCGCGAGGCACGGGTGTCGGTACCGGTGATCGTGCTGACCGCGCGGGACTCCGTACGGGACACGGTGGCCGGCCTGGAGGGCGGCGCCGACGACTGGATGACCAAGCCGTTCCGCTTCGAGGAGCTGCTCGCCCGGGTACGGCTGAGGCTCCGTACGGCGGCGCGGGCGCCGGAGGTGACGGTGCTCAGGTCGGGCTCCCTGAGCCTCGATCTGCGCACGCGCCGGGCCCGTTCCGGGGAGCGGACGGTCGATCTGACGGCGCGTGAGTTCGTGCTGCTGGAACTGTTCCTGCGGCATCCCGGGCAGGTGCTGTCGCGGGAGCAGATCCTGTCCCATGTGTGGGGGTACGACTTCGATCCGGGGTCGAACATCGTGGATGTGTATGTGCGGACGCTGCGGAAGAAGCTGGGGGCGGAGCGGGTGGAGACGGTGCGGGGGATGGGGTATCGGGTGCCGTAGTGCCACTCGGGCGCCGTTGCGGGGTGCGGGTTCGATGTGGTTGTTCGCGCAGTTCCCCGCGCCCCTGGGGCATGTGAAAGCTCCTTCATGTGAGGCTCATGGGCGGCTCACCGCGCTCGCCGAACCTCGATGGCGTGACCCTGAATCTGCGCTCCACCATCGCCTTGTGCGTGGCGCTGTCGTTGTGTGCGCTGCTTGCTGTACCCACGAACTTCCCGGGACTCGGCGGCGACGCCCGCCTCACGCTCGCCGTGTTCGTATTCGCGACCTGTGCCTGGATCGGGACGTCGATCGACGACACCTTCATCGCGCTGGGCGCCGGGCTCGCGCTCACGGTGACCGGGGTGATCAGCAGCGACACCCTGTTCGGCACGCTCGGCGATGCCACGGTGTGGCTGCTGATCTGCGCGTTCGTGCTGGCGGCCGCGGTGAGCCGGACCGGGCTCGCGGGCCGGGCGGCGGTGTTCCTGGTCAGCGGGGCACGCACGGTACGGCAGCTCGTGCACCTGACGACGGCCGCCCTGGTCGTCACGGCGTTCGCGGTGCCCGCCACCTCGGGCCGGGCCGCGCTCGCGCTGCCGGTGTTCCTCGCCCTCGCCAAGGTCCTCGCCGACCGGAAGCGACTGGTCATGATGCTGGCGTTGCTGTTTCCGACCGTGATCCTTCTGTCGGCGGTGGCGACCCTGATCGGCGCGGGCGCGCATCTGATCACCGTGTCGGTGCTGTGGGAGACGACCGGGCAGCACATCGGCTTCGCGGAGTGGCTGCTGCTGGGCCTGCCGCTGGCCGTGGCCTCGTCCCATCTGGCGGCCGAGCTGGTGATGCTGACGACGACCCGGCGGGCGGACCGCCGCGGCCCGGTCAGCATCACCCCGGAGCAGATCCAGGAACACAGCGAGCAGCCGGTGACCGGCCCCTGGAGCCAGGCCGAGAAGCGCTGCGCCCTGCTCCTGGCCACGGTGGTGCTGCTGTGGTGCAGTGAGCCGCTGCACCGGGTGCCGCCCGCGCTGGTCGCGCTGATCGGCGCCGTCATCGCCTCCTCCCCCGCCCTCGGCACGGTCCGTCTGAAGGACGCGCTGAAGACCGTCCCCTGGTCGCTGCTGCTGTTCATGGCGGCGACGATGGCGATGGGCGTCGCGCTCGCCGACTCGGGAGCGGCGAAGTGGCTGGTCTCGGGGCTGCCGACGAGCGAGGCTCCGGTGGTGTTCCTGGCGATCGTGATCGCCGTCAGTACGGCGGCCCACCTGGTCCTGCAGTCCCGCTCGGCCCGCTCGTCGGTCCTGGTCCCGCTGGTGGTGGCCGCCGCCGTCGGCGTCGGGGTCAACCCGGTCGCCGCCGCGCTCGTCTCCACCGCAGCCGCGGGCTTCTGCCACACCCTGCCCGCCTCGGCCAAGCCGGTCACGCTCTTCGCGCAGATCCCCGGCACGCCGACCTACACCCCGCGCGACCTGCTGCGGCTGTCCGCGTTCCTGGCGCCGCTGACCGCCGCGCTCGTCCTGCTCTTCGCCGTCGCGGTGTGGCCGCTGCTCGGCGTGTCCGTCACCCGTTGAGGAGTCCTCATGCTGACCCGTGTCGTCGTAGCCCCCAGCGGCTTCAAGGAGTCCCTGTCCGCGGAGGCGGCGGCCGACGCCATCGCCGCCGGTGTCCGCCGTGTCCTGCCCGACGCCGACATCGACCTGGTTCCGCTGGTGGACGGCGGCGAGGGCACGGCGCTCGCCCTGGCCGCCGCGACCGGCGGCCGGCTCGTCACCGTGCCCGCCACCGGTCCCGTCGGGGAGACCATCGGCGCCCATTTCGCCCTGCTGGGCTCGGGGGACACGGCGGTGGTGGAGATGGCGGCGGTCGCGGGCCTCTCCCTCGTCCCGCGCGACCTGCGCGACCCGGGCGCCACCACCACCTACGGCGTCGGCGAGCTGATCCGCTCCGCGCTCGACCTGGGCGTCAGGCGGATCCTCGTCGGCTGCGGCGACTCGGGCACCTCGGACGGCGGCGCGGGCGCGCTCCAGGCACTCGGGGCCCGGCTCCTGGACGAGGAGGACCAGGAACTGCCGTACGGAGGAGCCGCGTTGACGCGTCTGCACCGCATCGATCCACGGGGCCTGGACTCCCGGCTGGCGGACGTGGAGCTGCTGGTGGCCTGCAACCCCTACAACGTGCTGTGCGGCGAGCGGGGCGTCGCCCGGGTCTTCGGCCCGCAGAAGGGCGCGACGCCGGCCCAGGTCGAGGAGCTGTCTGCCGGCCTGGAGAACTGGGCCTTCGTCCTCACCCGCGATGTCGCCGTCCCGGACACGAACCTCCGCCACGGTCCCGGAACGGGGGCCTCCGGCGGTCTGGGAGCCGGCCTCGCCGCCCTCGGCGCCCGGCTCCTCCCCCGCTTCGACGTGCTGCTCGACCATCTCGACCTGGACGCCCGGCTGGCCCGCGCCGACCTGGTCATCACCGCCGAGGGCGCCCTGGACCACCAGACACCGCGCGGAAAGGTCCCGGCCGAGGTGGCCCGCCGGGCCAAGCTCCACGGCCGCCCGGTCCTGGCCCTCGCGGGCACGCTCGGCGAGGGCGCGCACGAGGTGCCCGGCGTGGACGCGTTCAGCGGGATCCTGCCGGCGCCGATGGCCCTGGCGGAGGCCCTGGTGCGGGCCTCCGAACTCCTCACGGACGCGACCGAACGCGCCCTGCGGATGATCCTGCTGGGCGCCCGGCTACCGGCTCACGCGGAGGTGTCCGGGACGCAACGGCCGTCCTCCGTACGGTAGTTCCACCGCGCGCCGTCCTGGACCAGCTCCTTGACGGCGCTGACGAACCGCTCGACGTGCTCGTCGGGCGTGCCCGCGCCGAAGCTCACGCGGATGGCGTTGAGGGACTTCTCGCCGGGAGCCGCCTCCGGTGCGCCGCACTCGCCCTGGGTCTGCGGGTCGCTGCCCAGCAGGGTCCGCAGCAGGGGGTGGGCGCAGAACAGCCCGTCCCGTACCCCGATGCCGTACTCGGCGGAGAGGGCGGCGGCGAAGTGGGAGCTGTTCCAGCCCTCGACGACGAAGGAGATGACGCCGACGCGCGGGGCGTCGTCACCGAAGAGGGAGAGGATCCGGACCTCCGGCACCTCGGCGAGGCCCGTACGCACCTTCTCGATCAGGTACTGCTCGCGCGCGACCAGGTTGTCGAAGCCGGCCTCCGTGAGCGCCGTGCAGGCGGAGGCGATGGAGTAGGCGCCGATGACGTTCGGGGAGCCGGCCTCGTGCCGGGCGGCGCTCTCGTGCCACTCCACGTCGACGCCGCCGTCCGTACGCCGCGCCACCTTCCGCGACGCACCGCCACCGGCGAGGTAGGGGTCCGCCGCACGCAGCCAGTCGGCCCGGCCGGCCAGGACACCGGAGCCGAAGGGCGCGTACAGCTTGTGCCCGGAGAAGGCGACCCAGTCGACGTCGAGGTCCGCGACGGACACCGGGTGGTGCGGGGCCAGCTGGGCGGCGTCCAGCACGATCCGGGCGCCATGGGCGTGCGCGGCCGCCGCGAGCTCCCGTACGGGCCACAGCTCGCCGGTGACGTTCGAGGCGCCGGTGACGCAGACGAGGGCCGGACCGTAGCCCCCCTCGATCGACACAGTCCGGTCGGCCAGGGCGCGCTCCAGGGTCTCGACGGCCTGGCGCGGGCTGCTCGGGGCGTCGAGGTAGGTGACCCGGGCGTTCCGCCAGGGCAGCAGGGAGGCGTGGTGCTCGGTCTCGAAGACGAAGACCTGGCAGTCGGCCGGGAGCGCGGCGGCGAGGAGGTTCAGGGAGTCGGTGGTGGACCGGGTGAACACCACCTGGTCACCGTCCCGGCAGTCCAGGAACTCCGCGACGGTCCGCCGGGCGTTCTCGAAGAGATCGGTCGACAGCTGGGACAGGTACCCGGCACCGCGGTGGACGCTGCCGTAGTACGGGGCGTAGGCGGCGACGTCGTCCCAGACGCGCTGGAGCGCCGGGGCGCTGGCGGCGTAGTCGAGCGCGGCGTAGGTGACCTCGCCCCCGGTCACGAGCGGCACGGTGACATCCCGGCCGAGAACGGGCAGCGAGGCACAAACGGACTGGTCGGCGGCAGCGGTGGAGACAGACATGGCGGAACTCCCGTGAGAGACAGGGGGTGAGAGAAAAGGGGTGTGCGGAGGCGGGGCTCTGCGGCCCTATCGCATTCGCTTGCTCACGGAAGACTCCTCGACGACCAGGACCCCTGGTATCGCGAGGGGTCCGCGCTTGCCACAGACCTCGCTGCCTGCGGCCTGGTCTTCACCCGGGGCACCCCGCCACGGACGGAGGGTTGCCGGACAGTCGGCCGGGGCCGTTTGACTGTCACTCATGACCTGATCAGGAACGTACGCGAAAAGATCGGCGCCCCGCAACCCGAGTCCGGATCGCGGGACGCCGCACGGTAGGCACTACTTGTTGCTCGCAGCCACCCAGCGCTCCAGGGTCCGCTTCGCCGCCCCCGAGTCGATCGACTCCGCCGCCTTCGCCATCCCGGCTCGGATCTGGTCGGCCAGCGGCGCTTGTGTCGGCTCCAGCGCCACCAGCGCCGCCGCCGAGTTCAGCACGACCGCGTCGCGGACCGGCCCGGTCTCGCCCTCCAGCAGACGGCGGGCGACCTCGGCGTTGTAGGAGGCGTCCGCGCCGCGCAGGGCCTCCACGGGGACCAGTTCGAGGCCCACGTCGCGCGGGTCGAAGGGCTCCTCGGACACCTTGCCGTCCCGGACGATCCACACCCGGGACGTGGCCGTGGTGGTCAGTTCGTCCAGGCCGTCGTCGCCGCGGAAGACCAGGGACGAGTTGCCGCGCTCGGCGAAGACGCCCGCGACGATCGGTGCCATGCGCGGGTCCGCGACCCCGACGGCCTGTGCCCGCACCTTCGCGGGGTTGGTCAGCGGACCGAGGACGTTGAAGATCGTGCGGACCCCCAACTGGCCACGGGCCGCTCCCGCATGCCGCATCGCGGGGTGGAACTTCGCCGCGAAGCAGAAGGTGATCCCGGCCTCCTCGGCGACCCCGGCCACCCGGTGCGTGGGCAGCTCCAGGTTGACGCCGAGCTTCTCCAGGACGTCGGACGCCCCGGACGCCGACGACGCGGCGCGGTTGCCGTGCTTGACGACCTTCGCGCCGGTGCCGGCGATGACGATGGCCGACATCGTGGAGATGTTGACGGTCTTCGCGCCGTCGCCGCCCGTGCCGACGATGTCGACGGCCGGGCCCGGCACCTCGATCACGTTCGCGTGCTCGTACATCGCCCGGACGAATCCGGCGATCTCCTCGACGGTCTCGCCCTTGGCGCGCAGCGCCACGACGAACCCGGCGATCTGCGCGTCCGTCGCCTCACCGCGCATGATCAGGTCCATCGCCCAGGCGGTGTCGTCGGCGGTCAGGTCCCGGCGGTCCAGCAGGCCGTTCAGCAGGGCGGGCCAGGAGCGGCCCGCCGCGGTGTCGCCTCCAGCGGGGGTCACAGCGCTCATAAGCCGCTCCTGGGTCGTCGTACGTCACGTAAAAGCAGTGGTCCCACCCTATCCAGCCCCGGGCACCGCGAAGGGCCCCGTCCGAACACCGGACGGGGCCCCTGTCGTGGCGTGGCGAAGCAGCGATCAGTGGTGGCCGTGGCCGCTCGTGATCTCCCGGTACTCCTCGGCGGTGGGCTTCGGGATCTGGGCCCCCTCGCCGTAGTAGGACTCGCTGAGCTTGGCGCGCAGCTTCTCGGAGCCCTTCACCTTGCGCTCGACACCGTTCTCGTCGGTCGTGGGACCGATCTCGGCCGGCTGGTACTGCTCGTGCGCGGTGAGCGTGTACATCTGCTCCTGGCTGAGCGGCTCGTGCACCTCGATGAACTCACCGTGCGGCAGGCGCTTGATGATGCCCGACTCGCGGCCGTGCAGCACCTTCTCCTTGTCCCGGCGCTGCAGGCCGAGGCAGATCCGCTTGGTGACGATGAAGGCGATGACCGGTCCGAGGAAGAACCCGATCCGGACGAACCAGGTGACCGAGTTGATCGACAGATGGAAGTGCGTGGCGACGATGTCGTTGCCACCGCCGATCAGCATGATGATGTAGCCGGTGACCCAGGCGACGCCCACACCGGTGCGGGTCGGGGCGTTGCGCGGCCGGTCCAGGATGTGGTGCTCGCGCTTGTCCCCGGTGACCCACGACTCGATGAACGGGTAGAGGGCGATGATCGCGAGGAAGACACCGAAGAGCACCAGCGGGATGAACACGCCCAGGACCAGCGTGTGGCCCCAGAAGTTGATTTCCCAGCCCGGCATCGCGCGGATCAGACCCTCTGCGAAGCCCATGTACCAGTCGGGCTGGGCACCGGTCGACACCTGGTCGGGACGGTAGGGGCCCAGGACCCAGATCGGGTTGACCGTCGCGATGCCGGCGAGGGCCGCGATGACACCGAAGACCAGGAAGAAGAAGCCTCCGGCCTTGGCCATGTAGACCGGCAGCAGCGGCATGCCGACGACGTTCTTGTTGGTCCGTCCGGGACCCGCGAACTGGGTGTGCTTGTGGTAGAAGACCAGGATCAGGTGGCCGACCACGAGCCCGAGCATGATGCCCGGCAGCAGCAGGATGTGGATCGAGTAGAACCGGGCGACGAAGTCGGTACCCGGGAACTCCCCGCCGAACAGGAACATCGAGATGTACGTGCCCACGATCGGCACGGACAGGATCGCGCCCTGCGTGAAGCGGACACCGGTGCCGGAGAGCAGGTCGTCCGGGAGCGAGTAGCCGGTGAAACCGGTGAACATGCCCAGGACGAACAGCAGGAAGCCGAACAGCCAGTTGATCTCGCGCGGCTTGCGGAACGCGCCGGTGAAGAAGACGCGCATCATGTGCACGAACATGCCGGCGAGGAAGATGATCGCCGCCCAGTGGTGGATCTGCCGGATCAGCAGGCCGCCGCGGACGTCGAAGCTGATGTCCAGGGTGGAGGCGAACGCCTCCGACATCAGCTGCCCCTGGAGCGGGACGTAACTGCCGTGGTACTCCACCTCGTTCATCGACGGGTGGAAGAACAGCGTCAGATACACACCCGTGAGGATGATGATGATGAAGCTGTAGAGGCAGATCTCACCCAGCATGAAGGACCAGTGGTCCGGGAAGATCTTACGCATGTTGGCCTTGGCCAGGGAGTAGATCCCCAGGCGGCCGTCGGCCCAGTCGGCGACCCGCTCACCCGCGGGTGCCTTGCGGCGTTCTTGTGCAGTGCTCATCCGCGCTCCCAGAAAGCAGGGCCGACGGGCTCGTCGAAGTCGCCGAGCGCCTCGAGATAGCCCTCGTCGTTCACGCCGATGCGGAGCTGCGGCAGGGCGTGACCGGCCGGACCGAAGATCACTCGGGCACCGTCGGAGAGGTCGAAGGTGGACTGGTGGCAGGGGCAGAGCACGTGGTGCGTCTGCTGCTCGTACAGGGAGATCGGGCAACCGACGTGGGTGCAGATCTTCGAGTACGCGACGATGCCCTCGTGCGACCACTCGAGCTCGCGCTTGTCCTTGATGTTCTCCGGCTGGATCCGGACGATCATCAGGGCGGCCTTGGCGATCTCGTTCTGGAATTCGTGGTCGTGCTCCTCCAGGCCCTCGGGCTTGGCGAAGGTCAGCGAACCGACCGCGACGTCCGAGGGACGCAGCGGCTCGTCCGTGTTCATGTTGACGAGCAGCTTGCCCTTGGACCACAGCGTGTGGCGGAGCTTGGTGCCGGGCAGCGGGCCGAGGTCGCGCAGCAGCACGACACCGGAGAGCGGCACCAGCGTGAGCGCGCCGAGCATGGTGTTGCGGATCAGCTTGCGGCGGCCGAGCGCGGACTCCTTGGCGCCCTGCTTGAAGTCCGCGAAGACCTTCTCGCGGACCTCGGGCGTCGCCGCGATCGCGTGCCGCTCGTCGGCGACCTCCACGTCGGACATCAGGGTGCGCGCCCAGTGGACGGCGCCCGCGCCGATGCAGAACAGCGCGATGCCGAGCGTCATGCCCAGCGCGAAGTTCAGCGCGCTGATGTGACCCAGCGGGAAGATGAAGACCGACTTGTCGACCGGGATCGCCACGAACGATGCGATGAAGGCGACGGTGGCCAGCATCGACACCGTGAACAGCAGGGCCACCGAACGCTCGGACCGCTTGGCGGCCCGCTCGTCGACGTCCTGGATCCGGTGCTCGTGGGGAGGCAGGCCCGGGTCGGCGAACGGGTGCTTGTCGTCCGGGACGCTCACCGCGTCGTGCCCGTGCTCGTCACGTCCCGCGTGCTCGGCGGGCAGGTTCTCTTCTGGAATGTCTTGGCTACTCATGACTTCTTGGCCTTTGCGGTCCGGGCGGCGACCCACACGGCGACGGCGATCAGTCCGCCGAGACCGAAGATCCAGCCGAACAGGCCCTCGCTGACCGGCCCGAGGCCGCCGAGCTCGAGGCCGCCGGGGCTCTCGGTCTTGTCGCTGTTGACCGCGTCGAGGTAAGCGATGATGTCCTTCTTGTTCTCCTCCGACAGCGTGGTGTCGGGGAAGGACGGCATGTTCTGCGGGCCGGTCTGCATGGCCTCGTAGAGGTGCTTCGCGGAGACGCCCTCGAGGGTCGGCGCGTACTTGCCGTGCGTCAGCGCGCCGCCCTTGCCGGTGAAGTTGTGGCACTGCGCGCAGTTGGTGCGGAACAGCTCACCGCCCTCGGCGATGTCGGCGCCCTCGGGGCCGTACTGCTCCTCCGTCGGGATGGACGGACCGGCGCCCAGCGAGGCGATGTACGCCGCGAGCTGGTCGATCTCGGCCTGCGAGTAGATGTTCTTCTTCGCCGGGACCTGCGGGCCCTGCGAGGTGGCGGCCGGCATGCGGCCGGTGCCCACCTGGAAGTCGACGGCCGCGGCGCCCACACCCACCAGGCTCGGCCCGTCGGAGGTGCCCTGACCGCCGGTGCCGTGGCAACTGGCGCAACCGACCGAGTAGAGCTTCTTGCCCTCCTCGATGGTGAGGGACTGGGCGGTTTCGTCGGCCTTCGCCGGGCTCGTCGGTGCGAACACGGCATACAGCCCCCCGGTGCATGCCAGCGCGAGGAGTAGGACGACGAGCGCCGCCATCGGGTGGCGTCGTCGTGCGGAGAGCTTTTTCACGGATTACCCCGGTGTCAGGATCTTCTGCGTCGATGCTTCTGGGATGCGCGCTTCGTCGAGCACGCGTGGATGCGGGCCCTGCTACTTGATCATGTAGATCGTGGCGAAGAGGCCGATCCAGACGACATCGACGAAGTGCCAGTAGTAGGACACGACGATCGCGGCGGTCGCCTGCTCATGGGTGAACCTGCTGGCCGCATAGGTCCGGCCGAGGACCAGCAGGAAGGCGATGAGACCGCCTGTCACGTGCAGGCCGTGGAAGCCGGTGGTCAGGTAGAACACCGAGCCGTACGGGTCGGAGGACAGGGACAGGCCCGCGTCCTTGACCAGCTCCGTGTACTCGAAGACCTGACCGCCGATGAAGATCGCACCCATCACGAAGGTGACGATGAACCACATCCGGAGCTTCTTCACATCACCGCGCTCGGCGGCGAAGACGCCGAGCTGGCAGGTGAGGGAGGAGAGCACCAGGATGGTGGTGTTCGTCGCCGAGAACGGGAAGTTGAGATGGGCAGCCATCTCCTTCCAGTGATCGGGACCCGTCACCGATCGCAGGGTGAAGTACATCGCGAAGAGGGCCGCGAAGAACATCAGCTCGGAACTCAACCAGATGATGGTTCCGACGCTGGTGAGGTTCGGCCGGTTGACCGACGGGTGCGCGTGCCCGGTTTCTGCTGTCGTTGCTGTCGCCACGACCGACATTATGTCGGTCGCTTATCCCGCCCTCACTCCGGGGGGTGCCGTTCGGAGTGTCTTCGCCTGTCGTACCGGTGTTGACGTGGTGTTCAAGGGAGTAGCATCCCGCCCATCGGGCCTGTCCTTACGACGCTGACGTCACGGAGGAACAATGCAGCCGACCGCCACGGTGCTGGTCTACAGCGACGACTCCAACACCCGCGAACAGGTGCGGCTCGCCACGGGGCGGCGGCCGGCTCCGGACGTCCCTGTGGTGGAGTTCCTGGAGTGTGCGACTCCGGACGCGGTGCTCAGGGAGCTGGACCGGGGTGGGATCGATGTCTGTGTGCTGGACGGTGAGGCCGTGCCGATGGGGGGCATGGGGGTCTGCCGGCAGATCAAGGACGAGGTGTTCGACTGCCCGCCGGTGCTGTTGCTGATCGGGCGGCCGCAGGATGCGTGGCTGGCGACCTGGAGTCGTGCGGAGTCGGCTGTGACGTTGCCGGTGGAGCCGGTGGAGTTCGCGGCCGCGCTGGCTGCTTTGCTGCGGGAGAAGAAGGCTTTGAACGCCTGAGGGCTCGGGGCTGCCGGTTGTGTGGCGGGTGCGGGTGCGTGGGGGCTGTTCGCGCCCACGCGGCGGAGCCGCATATCGATACAGCCCCGCGCCCCTGAGGGCGATCCCCTGAGGGCGTCTAGACGCTCTGTGGGCGTAGGCGGGCTCTGTCGGCCGCTGTGGGGCCGTCCGGGGTGCCGCCCAGGAGGGCGCTGCCTGTGCGCCACTTCTGCCAGTCGAGGTTCCAGTCGCCGAAGCCGTTGCCGAAGGGTGCCATCGTGTCGCCGCCGGAGTTGATGACCTTGACGATGTCGCCCTCGCGGACGGTGTCGTAGAACCACGCGGCGTTCTCGGTGCTCATGCCGGTGCAGCCGTGGCTGACGTTGGCGGCTCCCTGGGAGCCGACCGACCAGGGGGCGGCGTGGACGTACTCGCCGCTGTTGGTGACCCGGACGGAGTGGTGGACGATCAGGTCGTAGAAGTCCGAGGCGCCGATGCTGGCGCTGGTCATGCGGACGGTGCCTTCCTTGGCCAGGACGACCTTGACGCCGTTGCGGGTGTCGTAGCCGGGCATACCCGTCGTCACCGGTATCTGGCGGATGATCTCGTCGTTCTTGTAGACCGTCATCTGGTGGGCCGAGGCGTCCGTGACGGCTATGAGCTTGTCGGCGGTGCTGAACGTCAGCGGTTTGGCCTTGCCGCCGCCCCAGAGACGGTCGCCGATCTTGATGCCCTCCAGGTTGCTGCGGACCTGGACGGTGGCCTGTGCGGGCCAGTAGTCCTTCGGGCGGTAGTGGAGCTTCTTGTCGTCCACCCAGTGCCAGGCGCCGTCCACCGCGGGTATGGAGGAGACCTTGAGCGCGCGTTCGACGACGGCCCGCTGGGCCCTGTCCTTGACGGGCCGGCTCAGCTCGGCGGTGACGGGCTGGCCGACGCCGTAGGTGCCCGCCTTGGGGCCGAAGGTGACGTCCAGGCGCTTCTTGGTGGTGGGCTTGCCGGTGTCGAAGGTGACGACCTTGCGGCCGGGCGCCCCGTCCTCGTCCTCGGTGCTCACACGGACCGTGTAGCCGGCGTTGGCGGCGAGCGGCGCGGTGCTGTGCCAGCGGCTGCCGTCGGCGGCGAGTTCGCCCGCCAGATAGCGTCCGGCGGCGTCGTAGGCCGTGACGTCCGTGATGCGCCCGTCGGAGTCCTCGGCGACCACTTCCAGGGGCTTGTCCGGGTCGGCCTTCTCACGGCCCTCGGAGGGGCCGTTGAAGGAGATCTGGTCCGCCGCGTCGTAGGGGCGGTGGGAGAGCGGGTTGCCGTCCGAGCCGCAGGCGGTGATGACGCCCGCGCTGAGGGCTATCACCAGCAGCGTGCAACTGACGACGGTGCGGGGCCTGAATATCGCTGTGTGGCTCATGACCTCACGCTAGGAAGCCACGTCAACACCGGCACGCCGAGAGACTCGTACGAGTGACACGTATTGCGGCAAGAAGCAGGGGCCCGGACGCTCCTCTCGGAGTGTCCGGGCCCCTGAAACGCTCGGCGCGTGTTACTGGGTGCGGTTCTCACCGCGGTAGTACTCGAAGACCCAGCCCCAGATGCCGACCAGGATGATCGGCAGCGAGAAGTACATCAGCCACCAGCCGATCGCGACCGACAGGAAGGCGAGAGCGCCTCCGACGGCCAGGGAGAGCGGCTGCCAGCTGTGCGGGCTGAAGAACCCGACCTCGCCGGCGTCGTCCGCGACGTCCGCCTCCTTGTTGTCCTGTGCACCGACGTCGACCCGCTTGGCCGTGAAGCCGAGGTAGAAGCCGATCATGATGCACAGGCCGAAGGCCAGGAAGAGGGCCGTGGTACCGGCCGGCTCCTTCGACCACACGCCATAGACGACCGCCATGACGAGCACGAAGACGCTCAGCCACATGAACATCTTGCCCTGGATCTTCACTTGCCGGCCTCCTTGCCACCAGCGAGGGACTTCTCGCCGTGACCGACGTTCTCGAGCTGGTCGAGAGCGGCGATCTCCGGGTGGTGCAGGTCGAACGCCGGAGATTCGCTGCGGATCCGCGGCATGGTGATGAAGTTGTGCCGCGGCGGCGGGCAGGACGTCGCCCACTCCAGCGAGCGGCCGTAGCCCCACGGGTCGTCGACCTCGACCGGCTTGCCGTACTTGGCCGTCTTCCACACGTTGTAGAAGAACGGCAGGATCGACATGCCGAGCAGGAACGAGCTGATCGTCGAGATCGTGTTCAGCGCGGTGAAGCCGTCGGCCGCCAGGTAGTCGGCGTAACGACGCGGCATGCCCTCGGCGCCCAGCCAGTGCTGGACCAGGAAGGTGCCGTGGAAGCCGATGAACAGCGTCCAGAAGGTGATCTTGCCGAGGCGCTCGTCCAGCATCTTGCCGGTCCACTTCGGCCACCAGAAGTGGAAGCCGGAGAACATCGCGAACACCACGGTGCCGAAGACGACGTAGTGGAAGTGGGCCACCACGAAGTACGAGTCGGAGACGTGGAAGTCCATCGGCGGCGAGGCCAGGATGACACCGGTCAGACCACCGAAGGTGAAGGTGATCAGGAAGCCGGTCGCCCAGAGCATCGGTGTCTCGAAGGACAACGAGCCCTTCCACATGGTGCCGATCCAGTTGAAGAACTTCACACCGGTCGGGACCGCGATCAGGAAGGTCATGAAGGAGAAGAACGGCAGCAGCACACCGCCGGTGACGTACATGTGGTGCGCCCACACCGTCACGGACAGGCCCGCGATCGCGATGGTCGCGCCGATCAGACCCGTGTAACCGAACATCGGCTTACGGGAGAAGACCGGAATGACCTCGGAGATGATGCCGAAGAACGGCAGGGCGATGATGTACACCTCTGGATGGCCGAAGAACCAGAAGAGGTGCTGCCACAGCAACGCCCCGCCGTTGGCGGAGTCGAAGATGTGGGCGCCGAACTTGCGGTCCGCCTCCAGGGCGAACAGCGCGGCCGCGAGGACCGGGAAGGCGAGCAGGACCAGCACGCCGGTCAGCAGCACGTTCCAGGTGAAGATCGGCATGCGGAACATCG
>NZ_JBSHKH010000073.1:0-40687 GCF_053643595.1 Streptomyces sp. NPDC055506
CTGCACGCGCCAAGCCCCGCTCACCGGCGCCGAACAGCACCGTCTCTTTCCTGCGGCCTGATCCAAACGACAGGCCCTAGCCCGCGAGCAGCACCTTGAGCGTCGACTCCAGATGGTGGTCGATGGCGGCCCACGCGGCCTGCGCGTCACCGGCTTCCAGGGCCTCCAGGATGGCCTCGTGCTCCTCCAGCACCGCCTCCTGACGGCCCTGCTGGTTGAAGAGTGCGACCACTCCGGCCCGGACCTGGCGGCTGCGCAGGCCCTCGTAGTGCCGGTCGAGGAGGGCGTTGCCGACGGCGGACACCAGGGCCGCGTGGAAGCGGTGGTCCACGGCGATGAACTCCCGGGCCTGGTCGGCACCGGTGAGTTCGCGCTGCCGTTCCAGCAGGGACCGCAGCTCGGCGACCGGTGCTCCCCCACCGGAGACGAGCTGCTGGGCGGCGTACCGCTCGACGATGCCCCGCAGCTCCATGAGCTCGCGGATCTCCCGCCCCGTCAGCGGCGACACCCGGGCGCCCCGCTTGGGCACCAGCTCGACCAGGTCCTCGGCGGCGAGTTGCAGCAGCGCTTCCCTGATGGGCGTGCGGGAGACGCCGATACGGTCCGCGAGCTCCTGCTCCGACAGAAAGGCGCCCTGCATCCCGGGATCCGTCAGGACCGTGTCCTTGAGATATGCGTACGCCTTCTCCCGACCGGACGTCACGGCAGCCCCCAGCTCTCGCATACACCTTGTATACGGACGCTACCACGGGGCTTCTCCGGCGGTGGGGCGTTCGTGGAGCGGGCGACGCTCGGCCGTGACGGATCCCGTATCAGAGCGGGAGGTCGCCGGGGAGGACGCGGAACGTCTTGTGCCGGCCCAAGGGCCGTACGGCCCGGAAGTCAGGGCGGTCGAGGGTGAGGATCGCGTCGGTGTCGTAGTCGGCGGCGAGAGCCACGTTCACCGCGTCGGCGAGATCCAGGTCGAGCGCTCCGTAGCGGACTCGAACCCATTGGGCGGCGCCCAGGTGATCCTCCGTGATCTCGGGGAGGACGACGCGGCCCCGGCTCATCCAGCGTCGGAGATCGTCGACAGCGCTGACGGCGGCCTGCCTGCCGAGCTCGCGCGTGGCCACGTGGTCGAGTTCCGCCAGCAGGAGGGGGGACATGACCAGAAGACCGGCCGACATGATCGCCTCGTTCGCCGCCCCGTGCTCGGGGTGCGTCGAGTCGAGTGCGGCCAGGAGCCCGGAGGTGCCCGCGATGACGATGATCACGTGGCGGTTCCGGAGTCCGTCTCACGGCGGACCGCGTCGGCGACCGCGTCACGGACCTCGGTCCTGGACGGTGTACGCCCCGAGCCCTCGAAGGTGCGCGAGAACAGCGGCTCGTCCCAGACACGGTTCGCCATGGCCGCGAGATGGATGCCCTCACGGATGATCTCGGCCTCGCTTATGCCCCGCCGCTTGGCCGCCTCCTTGGTGATCGCCAGGTCATGGACATGCTGTTAGGCTCCCGCCACGCGCGTGGGGGGAGCGGCCGGGGGGCCGGGGGAATGCCAGAGCGTTGCCGTAGGTCCCGCCATGCCTTCTTCTTGCCTTCCAGGAGGAACGGTGGCCCGACCCGGCCGGCACAGTCACAGACCGGTTCTTGGTTCACGCTCAGCACGCCACGGCCGGCCGGCGGCACGTACCGCGGCCGCCTTGGCGACGGCCCTGACTCTCAGCATCCCGCTGGCCGCCGCGCCGTATTCGGCGGCAGCCGCACCGCAGCCGGCCGACGCCGGCGAGTTCGTGCTGCCCGCCGCTCCACGTGCCGTCCCGAGGGCCACGCAGATCCTCAACGCCGGGACCAGCGGCTTCCTCTGGGCCCAGGAGGGCGACGACCGGCTCCTGTGGACGGAGTACGCCACCGGCACCACGACCGCGCTTGAGCAGCGGCTGGACGTCCCGGTGCAGTACGACATCGACAGCGGCTTCTTCCGTGAGGCCGCGTCCTTCGAACCCGGCCACTACGGGGACGGTTCCGACACGGTCGCCCTCTACTCGGAGGAGGACCGGCAGGTCACCCTCCTCCAGGGCGCGGGCACCTCGGGCGGCACCGCCGTGGTGCCGGTGCCGGAGGGCCACACCTACCGGGGCACCTTCGGCGGCACCGTCCTCACCAGCACCAGCGGCGTCAGCGGAAACCCGAACGCCTACCAGCTGTGGCGCGTCCAGGACGGGGGCAAGGCCGTACCGACTCCTGTGACCGGGCTGCCGGACGACGCGTCCGACGTGGTGGTCGAGGACGGCGACGCGCGGTCCGTCATCCTGCGCTACAGAACCGGTGACAGCGAGGGGAGCTGGGGCCGCTGGGGCATCGTCGACCTCGCCACCGGCACGCTCGGCGCGCTGCCCGACCGGGTCGGTCCGGAGAACGACTGGGAGGTGACCGGCTTCCGGCTGGGCGCCGACTCGGTGCTGCGGCTGCGCAGCGGGCGCGCCAAAGCCGACCTGTACGACCGGGACGACCTGTCCGCCGAGCCCCGTGCCTTCGACACGGGCGCCCTGAGCTACGACGCCGCGTACGGGGTCGTCGGCGACAAGCTGCTCGGCCTCCAACGGGTGTCGCCGGGCGACAACAAGTACCGGGGCCAGCCGCTGTGGGCCCTCGCCGCGGACGGCACGGACACGTCCCTGACCGAGGTCATGAGCCCGGCCGCCCACGGACTCGTCCAGGCACCGGACGGCTCGGTCCTCGTGGCGGGTGCCGCGCGGTACGTCGAGCAGGGCGACCTCGACTGGGGCGTGTACCGGATCGCCCGGGCCGGCGACGGAACCCTCACGCGCGAACGCGTGACCGCCGTGCGGCCGATGCCGGCACAGGTCAACGGCCTCTCGCTCGGCAGCGGCATCCTCACCACGGCCTCCAACAGCACGCTGTACGAGCCCGGCACGATCATCGGCGCCTATCGCAGCACCTGGCTCACGACGAGCGGCACCCCGGGCGTCGCCAAGGAGACCGTGGCCGGGCTGGTCGGCGGGCGGGAAGGCGACTGCGACGCCGGCAACACCCGCTGTCTGCCGATGCTCGCCGACGGCACAGGCCACCACGGCCGCCGCAACGCCACCGAGTCCGGACTGACCATGCTGCGCGCCAACGGCGCCACGAACTGGGGCCCGACCCTCGACACGGGCGACTCCACCCCGCAGCTCAAGGACCTCTCCGGGCGGTACGCGGTCATCGACGGCGCCTCCTCCGGCACCCAGTACATCGGCGAGTTCGCCGAGGGTTCGGCCGGCAAGGTGCTGCTGAAGCGGGACCGGGTCGCCGCGGCCGTCCGGGGCAACACGCTGTGGAGCGGCGCCGCGACGGGAGGAAAGGTCACGGCCACCCGGCTTCCGTCCGGCACCGCCGTGGAGTCCTTCACCACCCGCAACGGCTGCACTCCCTCCGACCTCCAGGCCGTGGGCCGCTGGGTGTACTGGACCTGTGTGGACCCGTGGGGCGACGTACAGGGCTCGGGCGTCTACGACCGTACGGCCAAGCGCACCGCCACCGCCCCGGCGGGCCGGGTCCTCCTCGGCGACGGCTACCTCGTCGAGCGGGTCGGCGGCACCCAGTCGGGCAGCGGGCTGAAGCTCTTCGATCTGCACAACGGGCTGCCGGCCGACGGCGATCACACGAAGCTGCCGAGCCGCAAGCTGGCCGACTGGACCGACATCGGCCAGGACAGCCTCAGGGCAGGCCTGAACTGGACGGTGGACCGCTTCGGCGGCGGGGTCGCGTACACCGACCGCGAGGAGCGCGTCCACCTCGTACCGTCCGGCGTTCCGGCGTCAGCCCTGTCGGCCATCGACTCCACGGTCACGGCCGGGGCCGCGAACTGGTCCGGCACCTGGTGGCTGTCGAAGCCCGCCGCCTCCTGGAAGGTGACCGTCCGCGACGAGGCGTCCGGCGCCACCGTGCGCACCCTGTCCGGCGCCGCAGCCCGCGGCCGGCTCTCGGCCGCCTGGGACGGCAAGGACTCCGCGGGCCGCCTGGTCGCCAACGGCACCTACACCTGGACGCTCACCGCCCAGCCCGCCGACGGTCAGGGCGCCGCCCTCAGCCTCTCCGGCAGCCTCGCGGTGACGGCCGGAGCGGCGGCACCGCGCGACCACGCGGGCAAGGACGGCGTCGGCGACGTCCTCACCCTCAACACCTCGGGCTCCCTCACCATCCAGCGCGGCACCGGCGCGGGCACGCTGAGCGGCAAGGTCTCCGGCGCCGGCTGGCCGAGCACCGCGAGGTTCGTGCCGTTCGGCGACCTCAGCGGCGACCGCTGCAACGACGTGCTGGTCCGGCAGAGCAACGGCGCCCTGCGCGCCTACCGCCCGGCGTGCGGTACGGCGGTGACGCCCTCGACGCCGTACACCACGCTCGCCGCCTCCGGCTGGAACCAGTACGACGTGCTGACCGCGCCCGGTGACGTGAGCGGTGACGGCCGCCCGGACCTGGTCACGCGCAACGCCTCGACCGGCACGGTCTATCTGCACAAGGGCACCGGCACGGGCAAGCTGTCGGCGCGAGTGAAGCTGTACGACAACTGGAAGTCGTACAAGAAGGTCGTCGGGGCCGGTGACCTCAACGGCGACGGCGTCGGCGACCTGCTCGCCCAGGACAAGTCGAACAACCTTTACCGGTACGACGGCACGGGCAAGGGCACGTTCAAGGCCCGCGCCAAGGTGTTCTCGAACTGGGGCGCTTCCTACAACGCGGTCGTCGCGGTCGGCGACATCACCGGCGACGGCAGGACGGACCTCGTCTCGCGCGACACCGGCGGCAACCTGTACCGCAACAGCGGTGACGGCAAGGGGTCGTTCGGCGGCCGCACGAAGATCGCGACGGGCTGGCAGGGGTACAAGGCCGTCATGTGAGGCGCCCGGGGCGAGGGACTGCACCCGTCCGAGGGACCGTGAAACCTTGTCCGGGGTGCTCAACGGCTGTATGGGCAGCGGAGACGCCACTATGAGTCCAAGCAGCAACGAGGACCAGGAGGTACCGCAATGACTGTGGCTCCAACTCGCTCTGTAGTGTCCATCGCTCGCCCAAGGAACTGGGCGGCCCTGCTCATCGTCATCGTGATCGTCTATGCGCCGGCGGCGCAGATCCAGGACATCCTGACCGGTCTGACCGCTCTGTCAGCGGTGCTCGTCTCGGGCACGGCGGTGCGGGCCGTGTCGACGCCCCAGCGGCAGATGACCGTCTGAGGACGGACCGGGCGGGAATCTCCGCCCAGAGAAAAGGGCCGGACCACACAGTGGTCCGGCCCTCCGGCTGTGACGAACGGCGAGCGGCTCCGGGCTCAGTGGCCGGCCGCGCTGGCGTCGCGGCGTCGGCGGCGAAGGGCCGCGGCGTAGGTCGTCAGACCGCCCAGGACCAGGGCCAGGCTGGCGGCGATGATCAGGTGAGCGGTGGAGGAGGTGCCGGTGGCCGCGAGGGACGCCGCCCCGGTGACGAGTCCGGTTCCGGTACCGCTGAGGTAGTTCACGATCGTTTTCCTCTCGGCAGCCTTGCGGCCGCGTCGGATCAGGCAGATGAGTCAGGAGGGTCAGGCGCTGAAGACGCCCGGCGCTTCGGTCACTTCCAGGCCGAGACGCGGGTGGCGTACGACTTCACGACCGAGGAGGCGAACCAGTAGGCGCGCACGGTGGAGAACACCAGCCCGGGCAGCATCAGTACGTCGACCAGGACGCCCTTCCAGCCGAGATGGCGGGTGCGGAAGGCGGCGTACACGATCCAGAAGGCGACCAGGCACAACCAGACCGGGTCCAGGACGAAGCCCGAGTCGGCGATCACGCCGGTCCAGACGGCCAGCCACCCCAGCGTGTAGAGGAAGCCGACGAAGCCGAACACCATGCTGGTGATGGAGAACCATGTGTGCTTGGTCCAGCCACGGCGCCGCAGGGTGTCGACCGTGCCGCGCCCCCAGCGTTCCCGCTGGCCGATCAGCTCCCGCAGGGTGGGCATGAGGTCGGTGTAGGCGATGCAGTGCTGGTTGGCCGTGACCTTCCAGCCCACTTCCTTCAGCGCGAGCGTCGTCTCGTAGTCCTCCACCAGATTGGCGTGGTCCTCCCAGAACACCTCGCCGCGCCAGCGCAGGAGGCTCAGCAACGCCTCGGTGCGGTAGAAGGAGCCCGCGCCCGACATGCTGTGGATGCCGAAGCGGTAGCGGCCGCGGGCGTAGCGTCCGTACTCCATGATCTGCATTCCCAGCAGATAGCGCTGCCAGAGGTTCTTCCACAGTCCGGTGCGGCCGAGGCAGGTGGCGCTGAGGCCGCCCAGCCGCCGGTCGGAGGCCATGACGTTGCGCGCTCGCTCCAGGAACTTCGGGTGCAGGCTGGTGTCCGCGTCCATGACCAGCAGGTACTTCGCGGTGCCCGCGAGTCCGCCGGATGCGCTGTGCAGCCAGTCGATGCCGTGGTTGAGGGCGCCGGCCTTCTTGTGCGGGTTGTCCGGAAGGTTGAAGACGACCGTGCGCGGCACGCCGGGACGGTCGGCGAACCGGCGGGCGAACTCCTCGGTCCGGTCGGAGGAGTTGTTGACCACGATGACGATCAGGTCGGGTGGTGTGCTCTGCGCGGCGAGTGATTCCAGCGCGAGCAGAACGCCGTCCTCCTCGTTGCGGGCGGGGAGGATCACGGCGGTCTCCATCAGCGGGGCCGCCCCCTGGGTGACCAGACGTCGCCGGTGAGCGCCTTGCGTACGTCGGCCTCTGCTGTGAACGGGGCTGCCGCCCTGGCGGCTTCCCTCCGTGCGTAAAGAGCCTGAACGGCTCCTCCCCGCTGCGACCGGGCGCCCGGCAGGCGTGGTCAGGTAATCGGACATGAATGTGTTGCCCCCCGGCGGCATCGCTGCCGCCATATCCTCGACAGCCGTCTGGCCGCCCCTGTTGCCTGGTGACGTCCCGATGCCATTCCCCCCGGCTCGGGACAGACGTAGCCGCCACTACGAGCAATGGCGGCACGAGGGGCCATTGTCGTGGCGGCGGTTACGGTCCCGGAAGGGTGATGAAGGGGCGCAGAGGAGCTTGCAAGAGGGGCGTGGGGTGAGGATGGGATTGGGTGGTGAGAGAGGGGAGCGCATTTCTTCTTCGCGCCCCCGAGTTGTCCCCGGTGTCAGCCCGAGAAGGGGACCGCGTCGGCGGCGGAGGTGTGCCAGCTGGTGACGACCGGCTTGTCGACGACGTAGGAATCGACCTTCAGGGACTCCGGGTTCGGGTCGTCATTGGCGACGGAGACGATGAGGCTGTCCAGTTCCTTGCCGCCGTCGCCGTCGGTGGTCTTCGGGTTGACGCCGGCGTAGGCGGTGACCCCGGCGCGCAGGGTGATCGGCTGGCCCGCCGACTGCTCCGCCGGCTCGGCCTCCGTGCCGTCCGAGCCGAAGGCGACGACCGGCAGCTCGGCGGGCAGGACGCAGGTGATGCCGGACTTGGCCTGGGCCTTGATCAGGAAGTAGCCGCCGGCCTGGGACTCGGAGCTGACGCTCCAGGAGATGTCGTTGGTGCCGCAGCTCTGCCCGTAGCCGCTCTTGTCGCCGGCCGAGTCGCTGTCGGCCGAGTCGCCGCCGCCCGTACCGGACTTGCCCGACGAGCCGCTGCCCGCGGCACCGCCGCCGGAGGACTTCGACGTGCCCGAACCGCTGCTGTCGCCGCCGCCGGACGCCGTCGGGCTCGCCTGGCTGGAGGATGCCGCCGGGGAATCCGAGGCCGACGAACCGTCACCGCCGCCGCACGCGGTCATCAGCAGGCCCGAGCCGATCACGGCGGTCACGGCGAGGGCGGTGCGCAGACGACGGTTCATTCGGGTTTCCTCCAAGGAACGACAAATGCGAGGCATCAAGTGATCGGTACCGCGCGTTTACGATCATCAAGACGGCCCCTTGCGGGATCCGGTTCACGTCGTCTCACGTCCCGGACCTCGCTGTCACGGGGCTGTGACACAGCATCAGATGTGGCGAGGTGAGGACTCCGGCTCGCTCAGTTCGGCGGTGAACTGGGCGCCGGCCAGCAGGGCCAGGTTGGACAGCCACAGCCAGACGAGGAAGACCACGACGCCGGCGAGGGAGCCGTAGAGCCTGCTGTAGGTGCTCAGCGCGGAGGCGTAGAGGGCGAAGCCCGCGGAGACGGTGAGCCACAGGGCGGCTGCGAGGGCTCCGCCGGGGAGGCTGTGGCCACGAGTGCGGGCCTCCCGGGGGCCGGTGTGGAAGACGATGACGACCAGCAGGGCCACCACGCACAGCAGGAGGGGCCAGCGCAGCAGGCTCCAGGTCCACGCGGCCATCGCGCCGAGGCCGAGGTAGCGGCCGATGTTCTCGGCGGCGGGGCCGCTCAACAGCAGAACGAGGGAACCCACGACGAGCAGACCGAGCAGGGCCAGCGCGGTGAGCAGGATGCGGTGCGCCTTGCGCCAGGGCGAGCGGCTGTCGGCCACCCGGTGCATACGGTGCAGGGCCCGGCGGAAGACGGCGAGGTAGCTGGAGGCGGACCACACCGCGCTCACGATGCCACCGAGCAGCAGGGTCCAGACGGCCGAACCGTCGTGCAGCGTGCGGGACAGCACGTCGTGCAGCGGGGCACCCGACTGGCCGGGCGCGTAGGCGGTGACGTGCGCGATGAAGGCCTCGGCCGTGCCCGGGCTGATCAGGCCGAACGCGATGGCCGTGACGAGCAGGGCGGGCAGCACGGCCAGGATGGCGTAGTAGGTGAGGGCGGCGGCGAAGTCCGACACGTCGTCGTGCCACATCGACACCGGGGTGCGGCGCAGGGCGGCGGCCCAGGGCCGGACGTGCCGGTCGCCCCGCCGGGGTGCGGTGCCGGCGGGCGGGCGAGGGGCTGCCGTGGAGCGTGGTTCAGCTGACATGGGACCTGCGGTGCGAGGGCGTGCCGAGACGGACGTGAGTACGGACACTGTAGGGGGGCAGGGCCGTCTCCGTGGGGGGCGCATGCGGTGAGGGTGGGCAGGACGTCGGTGGGGCGGCGTCCGGCTGGACCCCTACCCCCGGACGTGCGTGCGGAAGCCTCCGCCGTACCGACGCCCTGCCGTTCCGAGCCGCAGCGCACGTTCCCGACCCCTCCGCAGCCGGTTCCTGCGCGGATTCCACGGCCGCTGCGGCATCCGTACGGCGCCCCCGCCCGGAAGTACCTGGTAGCGGCCCCATGGACCCCACGTCCGTGACCGTGTCCGTGTCCGTGTCCAGGTGCGACCAGGAGGAGGGGCGATGTCACAGGTGCCGGGGAGCGCCGCGCGGGAGCGGCGGCGCACGGCCGTGATCGGCAGCGGGGTGGCGGGCCTGACCGCCGCGTACGTGCTCGCCCGCGCGCACCACGTCACGCTGTTCGAGGCCGACGACCGGCTCGGCGGGCACGCCCACACCCACGAGCTGACCTCGCCCGGGGGCACGACGTACCGCGTCGACTCCGGCTTCATCGTGCACAACCGCCGCACCTATCCGAACCTCCTGCGCCTCTTCGGCGAACTCGGCGTCTCCACCCAGGAGTCGGAGATGAGCATGTCGGTACGGTGCGAGGGCTGCGGCCTGGAGTACGCCGGCGCCCGTGGCCCCGCCGGGCTGTTCGCCCGGCCCCGCGACGTTCTGCGGGGCGCCTATCTGCGGATGCTCACCGAAGTGCCCGCCTTTCACCGGGCCGCGCGGCGGCAGCTCGCCCGAGGGGAGGAGCAGGCCCTCACCCTCGGGGAGTTCCTGGACCGCGAGGGCTTCTCACCCTACTTCCGCACCCACTTCATGATTCCGCTCGTGTCGGCGGTGTGGTCCTGCGACGCAGGCATCGCCCAGCGCTACCCGGCCGTCTATCTGTTCCGTTTCCTGGAGCACCACGGGCTGCTCTCGGTGAGCGGCTCACCGACGTGGCGCACGGTCACCGGCGGCTCCCGCTCGTACGTGGAGCGGGTGGCGGCCCGGCTGGACGAGGTGCGCCTCGCGGCTCCGGTCCGGGCCCTGCGGCGGCATCCCGACGGCGTCGGCCTCACCACGGCCGACGGCACCACACGGTCGTACGACTCGGTGGTCCTCGCGACGCACCCCGACCAGGCCCTGCGGCTGCTGTCCGATGCCACGCCGGAGGAGAAGGAGGTGCTCGGCGCGTTCCGGTACTCCCGCAACACCACGCTCCTGCACACCGACACCCGGCTGCTGCCGCGTGCGCGCGGGGCGCGGGCCTCGTGGAACTACCTGATGCCGTCGTGCGGGGCGGGCGCCGACCGGGTGCGGGTCAGCTACGACATGAACCGGCTCCAGCGGCTCGACGCCACCGAGACGTTCGTGGTCACCCTCGGCGGCGAGAACCGTGTCGACCCGTCCCGGGTCCGCGCCCGCATGGTCTACGAACACCCCGTCTACACCCCGGAGTCGGTGGCCGCCCAGCAGCGGCTGCCCGACCTGGGCGGCCCCGTCACGGCGTTCGCGGGCGCCTATCACGGCTGGGGCTTTCATGAGGACGGCTGCCGGTCCGGGGTGGCGGCCGCCGCGGCGCTGGGGGTGCGATGGTGACGACGCCCATATCCACGCCCGCGCCCGCCCTCTACTGCTGCGCGATCGCCCACGTGCGCACCGCGCCCCTGCGGTACGCGCTGCGCCACCGCACCTACATGTGGCTCATCGACCCCGACCGGCTCCCCGAACTCCCCCGCTCCCTGAGCCCGTTGGCTCGCTTCGACCCGCGCGACCACTTCTCCGGCCACCACCCCTCCATCCGTGCGGGACTGGACGCCTTCCTGACCGGCCACGGGGTGCGGCTGGACGGCGGACGGGTCGTGATGCTCACCCACGCACGGGTCTTCGGACACGTCTTCAACCCACTCACCGTCTACTGGTGCCACGGCCCCGACGACACCGTGCGCTGTGTGGTCGCCGAGGTCCACAACACCTACGGCGAACGCCACTGCTATCTGCTGCGCCCCGATGCCTCTGGGACCGCGGTGGTCGGCAAGGAGTTCTACGTCTCTCCCTTCTTCCCCGTCGACGGCCGCTACCGCATGCGCCTGCCCGCTCCCGGGGACCGGCTCGACCTCACCGTGCACCTGGAACGAGAGGGCGGCAGGCCGTTCACGGCGACCGTGCGCGGGGCGCGTCACGAAGCCCGTAGGGGAACGCTGCTGCGGCTGGCCCTGCGCCGGCCCTGGTCCACGCTCGCCGTGTCCGCGGCCATCCGGCTGCACGGCATCCGTCTGTATCTGCGCGGGCTGCCCGTCCGGCCCCGACCCGAACACCGGACCCCGAACAGCAGGGAGAACTCCGCATGACGACAGCCGAGCTCCGACCCGGCGACACGGGGCGGACCACGGCCGTGCCTCCCGAGGCCGATGCCGTGGCCGTGGACGCGGCCCGCTGGCCCGATGTCGCCCGGCCGCCGAAGGCCTCCCGGGCCCGGACCGCGATCACGGCAGCCGTCGTACGACATGCCCTGCGGGACCTGCCGCTGCACGTCCGCTTCCCCGACGGCACCTCGCTCGGGAGGGGCGGCCCCGTACTGGACCTCCACGACCCGGAGGCGTTCCACGCCCGCGTGGGCAGCCAGGGCCTGGTCGGCTTCGGCGAGTCGTACATGGCCGGCGAGTGGGACGCGCCCGACCTGGTCGCCGCCCTCACCGTGCTCGCGGCGCGCATGGGCGAGCTGATTCCCGCACCGCTGCAGCGGCTGCGCGGACTGTGGGCGCCGCGCCGGCCGGACGTCCAGCGCAACACCCCGGGCGGCTCCCGCACCAACATCAGCAGCCACTACGACCTGTCCAACGACCTGTTCGCGCTGTTCCTCGACGACACCCTCAGCTACTCCTCGGCCCTCTTCCGCGGCTTCCCGGCCGACTGGGACCTGCTCGCCGCCGCCCAGCACCGCAAGATCGACCGGCTGCTGGATCTGGCCGGCGTGCGGGAGGGCACCCGGGTGCTGGAGATCGGCACCGGGTGGGGCGAGCTGGCGGTCCGCGCCGCCGCGCGCGGAGCGCACGTCACCTCGCTCACCCTCTCCCGCGAACAGGCCGTCCTCGCCCGTGAGCGCGTGGCGGCGGCCGGTCTCGCCGAGCGGGTCTCGGTGGAGCTGTGCGACTACCGCGAGGCACACGGCACCTACGACGCCGTCCTGAGCGTGGAGATGGTCGAGGCGGTGGGCGCGGAGTTCTGGCCCGTCTACTTCCGCGTCCTCGACGAACGGCTGGCCCCGGGCGGACGCGCCGCCCTCCAGGCCATCACCATGCCCCACGAGCGGATGCTGGCCGCCCGGGACACCTTCACCTGGATCTCCAAGTACGTCTTTCCCGGCGGTCTGATCCCCTCCGTCGAGGCCGTCGCCGCGACCGTCCGCGACCACACCCGGCTGAGCGTCACCCGCCGGGACGCCTACGGCGCCCACTACGCCGAGACCCTGCGCCTGTGGCGCGAACGCTTCGCCGGGCGCGCGGACGAGGTCGCCGCGCTCGGCTTCGACGAGACGTTCCGCCGGCTGTGGACGTTCTACCTCGCCTACTCCGAGGCCGGATTCCGCTCCGGCTACCTGGACGTGCAGCAGTACCTGCTCACCAAGGAGGCCACGCACCGATGACTCCCACAGCTGGGCCGGCCCGGCCGTGAACGGGTTCGCCTGGGCCGCGTTCGCGGTCGGCCTCGCGTGGTCCGCCGGGGCCGCTCTCGCGGTGATGCTGGTGACCTTCGCGGTCGCGGTGCGCAAGGGTGTGCACCGGATCGTCGACGTGGCCTGGGGTCTCGGGTTCACCGCCGTGGCCGTGACGGCCTTCGTGGCGTCGGCGGGCAACGGTGACCCGGGGCGGCGGATCCTGGTCACGGTGCTGACGGTGGTCTGGGGGCTGCGCCTGGCCCTGCACATCGCCCGGCGCGGGCGCGGACACGGCGAGGACCCGCGCTACGAGGAGATGCTGGCCAAGGCGCCCGGCAGCCGGAACCTCTACGCGCTGCGGATCGTGTATCTGCTGCAGGGCGCGCTGGTGTGGCTGGTGTCGCTGCCGGTCCAGGCCGCGCAGTACATCACCGGGCCGATGACGGGGTGGGCCGTGGCGGGCGCCTGTCTGTGGGCGGTCGGCGTGTTCTTCGAGGCGGTCGGGGACGCCCAGCTGGCCCGGTTCAAGGCGGATCCGGGGAACAAGGGCCGGATCATGGACCGGGGGCTGTGGCGCTACACCCGTCATCCCAACTACTTCGGGGACTTCTGTGTCTGGTGGGGCCTGTTCCTGACCGTCTGCGACGCGCCCGCCGCGGCGGCGGCCGTCGTGGTGTCGCCGGTGGTGATGAGCCTGCTGCTGACCAAGGGCAGCGGAAAGCGGCTGCTGGAGCGGCATATGGCCGAGCGCCCGGGGTATGCCGCGTACGCTGCCCGGACCAGCGGCTTCTTCCCGCTGCCACCCAAGTGAACGGCACCCCGCGAGGGGACACATGAGGAGCGCGGATGACGGTCAACGAGCGGGAGGGCACCCCCGGGGCCGGGGTGCCCGGTGTGCCGGCCGCGCTGGTGCCGCGCCGCGTCCCCGGTGCGCCGCGTGCGGCCGTGCTGTTCCTGCACGGCGGCCGGTCCGAGGGCCGGGCCCCGTCGCGGCCCTGGCATCTGGCGGCCCTGCGGATGAGGCCCTTCGTGCGGGCCGTCGCCGCGGCGCTGCCGGACGACGGGGTCTTCCTGGGCGAGGTGCGCTACCGCGTGCGCGGCTGGAACGGCACCGACGGTTCCGAGGGTTCCGAGGGTTCCGAGGGCTCCGAGGGTGACGCCCTGCGGGACGTCCGGCGGGCGCTCGACGAGCTCGCCCGCCTCGCCGGTGACATCCCGGTGGTTCTCGTGGGTCACTCCATGGGAGGTCGCGCCGCCCTGCGCGCCGCGGGCGCGCCGCAGGTCCGGGCGGTGCTGGCGCTGGCGCCCTGGTGCCCGGACGGCGAGCCGGTGAGCCAGTTGCGGGACAAGGACGTCGTCGTGATCCACGGGGACCGGGACCGCGTGACCGACCCGAGCGCGTCGGTGGCGTTCGTGGACCGGGCCCGCGCGGCCGGGGCCCGGGCGGATGTGCGCCTCGTGCCGGGCGGTGACCACGCGATGCTGCGGGGCGACACGAACTGGCACCGCCTCGCGGCCTCCACCGCCGTGGGGATGCTCCCGCCCTGAGGCTGAATCACGAGCGGACTTCTCAGGGCCGTCCCCCGGTCTCCCCCCGCTGCTCGTGCCGTCCGAGGCCGTGGATCAGGGCCACCGCCAGCGCGCTGATCAGCAGCAGCACGCTCATGTACAGGACCACCGGCCAGGGTTCTCCCCCGGCCGCCTCCAGCAGGGCCGCCGCGATGAGGGGTGCGGTGCCGCCCGCCAGCGCCGCCGCGACCTCACGGCTGAGGGCGACTCCGCTGAACCGGGTCCTGGTCGTGAACAGGTCCGCCAGGAAGCCCGCCTGGGCGCCGAGCTGGGCCCCCAGCAGCAGCCCGCTCAAGCCGAACGCGAACCACACGTATCCGGCCGCCCCGGTGTCCAGCAGCCAGAAGAAGGGGAACGCGAACGCCGCCGCGCCGACCATGGCCCAGCCGAGCACCGTCCGGCGGCCGACCAGGTCGCCCAGCGCCCCGGCTACCGGCGTCGCCACCGTGCTGCACGCGAAGTAGATCAGCGCGCCGACGAGGGTGACCGTACGGGAGACGCCGAGCTGCTCGGTGAGGTAGGCGAGCGCGAACACCACCGGGATGTACGCGGCGACGTTCGGCCCGATACTGCTGATCACCCCGAGGACGAGGGTGCGCGGAGCCCCTCGGGCCAGCTCCACGGCGGGTGCCCGGGCGACTCCCCGCTCCCGCTTGGCCTCCTCGAACATCGGGCTCTCGGCCACGCTCACCCGGATGTAGAAGCCGGTCGCCGTGACGAGGAGGGTGACCAGGAAGGGGATGCGCCAGCCCCAGTCGAGGAAGTCGTCCTGGGGCAGGGCCGCCACGGCGGCGACCGCCCCGGCCGAGAGCAGCGCGCCGGCCGCCGCACCCGCCGGGGGGATGGCGGCGTACCGCCCGCGACGCTCCGGCGTGGCGAACTCGGCCAGGGTCAGGGAGGCGCCCGCGTACTCGGCGCCCGCGCCGAACCCCTGGATCATCCGCAGCACGACCAGCAGCGCGGGAGCCCACGCCCCGGCGGTCGCGTACGTCGGCAGCGCGCCCATCAGGGCGCTGGCCAGGCCGACGGTGACCAGCGTGATCACCAGCATCCGGCGGCGGCCCAGCCGGTCCCCGTAGTGCCCGATGACCAGCGCGCCGAGCGGCCGGACGGCGAAGCCGACCGCGAACGTGGCGAAGGACGCCAGTGTCGCCGCGACCGGATCGCCGGGCGGGAAGAACAGCCGGTTCAGGACGAGCGCGCTCATCGTGCTGAACAGGATGAAGCCGTACCACTCCAGCGCCGTGCCGATGGTCGTCGCCAGCACCACGCGCGTCAGCATGGACGGTCCCACACCGGCCATACGCCGCATATACCGCATACGGCCACTCTGCGCCAGCGTCCCGGCCGCCCCGCCGCACCCCGCCGATACCGGGAGCGCACAACCGTCGGACGGACGCAGCGCCCACTCCGGCCGTCAGGACACCGTCCGCCCCGGCAGCGGGCGGTAACCGCCTCTCCACAGGCAACGCACAGGCCCTCTTCCGCCTCTTGCAGAGCGTCACCCCCAACTGAGAGGTCCGCGCTGTGCGTTCACGTACTCACATACGTCCACGTCTGCTTCCGGCCGGGTCACTGGTCCTGGCCCTCGCCGCGGCCGGGTCCGTGCTGGCCGGGCCGGCCGGCTCCGCCTCCGCCGCCGAGACGGCCGGCCGTGCCGATCTGCGCGTCGACGTGAACCGCGACGGGCGGGTCGATGTCACCGGCGGCAGCGACAAGAGCGGCGAGGACGGCTGGTCCGTCGGGCGCGGAGCGGTCTACCTGCCCAACATCGACGACGACACCAAGCGGTGTCCCGTCACCGGACCGGGCGGCAGCCCCCTGTCCGACGCCAAGCTGGCCGCGTGCAACGACGGCACCGACACGAAGGTCAACGGCACCACGGACGCCGCCGACCTCGCCCGGGTCCGTTCCGTGCCCCTGCCCGGTCTGCCCGCGAACGCCAAGGGCAGCCTGAAGGTCACCACGGGCGGCAAGCACGCGCACCTCTTCCTCAAGCGCGCCGGGCAGTGGGTCCTGGTGACGCCGGCGACCCGGCTGACCGCCGCCGAGCTGCGGGCCGGCGTGGAGTTCGGCATCGAGGCCACCGACGTCGTCCGGGACACGGCGAAGTGGGACGGCCGTGCGGTGGTCCGGCTGACGGTGACGTCCGGGCAGCAGACCACCTCCGACGCCGTCACCCTGCGGGTGGCACCGCTGCTGACCCAGCACCACCTGCAGAACACCCAGCAGGTCATGGTGACCGAGGTCCAGGGTGAGGGCGAGTACAGCCGCCTCCAGCAGAAGTTCGTCGCGGAACTCGGCAAGGAGGTCAAGAAGGCCGGGGTCACCACGCCGCTGGTCAAGTTCACGAAGTACGCCGACCCCTGGGCCCAGGACTTCGTCGAACCGGCCTACGTCAACATGACCGGGCCGAACGGGCAGCCGCAGGTGATGCGCGTGATGCTGCGCTCCGCCCAGCCGGACCGGGACGCGGGCCGGGAGCTGTTCGAGAAGATCCGCGGCCGGGACATCGGCGTCGTGCAGGTGAAGGACCCGGCGGAGCCCGACGACTGGTCGCTCAACTCCTTCGGGAACCTGGAGACCATCCCGCCCTACGCGCAGGGCGGGCGCTCCTTCCCGGCCGGGCGCATCATCATGGGCGAGCGCAAGGACAGCGGGGCACGCCCGTCGAAGGTGATGCGGACGATGCTGAAGTCGCAGGGCATGCAGGACCCGCTGCTGCTCGACACCTCCTGGCTGGGCGTCGGGCACGTCGACGAGTTCGTGCAGTTCCTGCCCGCCGACACCCCGCGCGGCTGGCGCATCGGCGTCGCCGACCCGCAGGCGGGGCTGAAACTGCTGCGCGACGCCAAGCGCGACGGGCACGGCGCCACGAAGATGTTCTCCGTCCCGGGCCGCAGCGACAGCCCCGCGCCCAAGGAGACCATCGACCAGGCGCTCGCCTCCCGGCACCTGGTGGCCGACAACGAGATGGCGGCCCGGCGCATCGCGGCCAACCTGGAGATCCTCAAGCGCGAGACGGGCGTCACCGACGGGGAGATCGTGCGGGTGCCCGCGCTGTACACCCGTGAGTCGGAGGCCTTCAGCGCCGAGGGCCAGGACGTTCCCGTGCCGCGGCTGACGCGCATGGGCGCCGCGCCCGACCTCGTGGACAGCCTCAGGGACCGCGGCCAGCAGAAGTGGCTCGCCGAGAACCCGGCGGCCCCGCGTGCGGCGGCTCCGGCGGTGCAGACCAGCGCGTACGTGCCCGGCGCGGTCAACGGCGTGCTCCTGGGCCGCGACCGCTACCTCGCCCCGCGCCAGTGGGGGCCCGTCATCGGCGGCAAGGACATCTTCACGGAGGCCGTCAACGCCGTCTACACGCGGGTCGGCATGAAGGTGTCGTACATCGACGACTGGTACACGTACCACCTCGGCATGGGCGAGGTGCACTGCGGCACCAACACCCTGCGCGACGCCTCCGCCGCGTGGTGGCGGCAGCCGGCACGGTAGCGGGTCAGTCCTCGACGCGGACCCGTCCGAGCCTGCTGACCATCGCGGGGTCGCGGTGGTCAGCAGGAGGTCCTGCATGGCGCGCCACTCGCTGTAGACGTCGCCGTAGGGCTGGTGGATCAGATAGAGGTCGAGGTGGTCCAGACCGAGCCTGCGCAGCGAGGCGTCGAACGCGCGCTTGGTGTTGTCCTCGCCCGGGTCCTGGACCCACAGCTTGGTGGTGACGAAGAGTTCCTCGCGCGGGACGCCACTGGCCTTGATGGCCGGCCGACGGCCTCCTCGTTGCGGTAGGCGGCGGCGGTGTCGAGGGAGCGGTAGCCGGCGGCCAGGGCGTCGGTGACGGCCTGTTCGGTCTGCTCCGGCGGGATCTGGTACACGCCGAATCCGAGGATCGGCATCTCGATGCCGTTGTTGAGGGTGACGTGGTGCATGGGGTTCCTTTCGTTCCTCTGTGCGGGTCAGCGGGCCCGCCGGACAGGTTCCAGCAGCCAGGTGGCCACCGTGCTCAGGGCCACGACGGTCGCGGCGATCACGAGGCTGGTGTGCAGCCCGGAGACGAACCGGGCCCGGTCCGCGACCAGGGCGCCGAAGGCGGCGACGGCCAGGGCGCCGCCCAGTTGGCGGGAGGCGTTCAGCACGCCGCTCGCGACTCCGGCCCGTTCGGCGGGTACCCGCTCCAGCAGCAGGGCCGTCATCGACGTCACGGCCAGCGCGCCACCGGCGCCGACGGGCACCATCGGCACCACCGTCAGCCACACCGGCGCAGAGACGGGCAGGGCCGCCATCGCCAGCAGGCCCCCGGACATCAGGGCCTGGCCGGTGATCATCGGCATCCGGGCGCCGAACCGTGTCGCGAGCCGGGCGGCGACGGGCCCCATGAACGCGGTGATCACGCTCATCGGCAGGAACGCCACACCGGTGGCGAGCGCGCTCAGGCCGTGCACCTGCTGGAGGTACAGACCGAGCAGGAAGACCATCCCGTAGAAGCCGACGTTCAGGGCGAAGCCGATGGCGGCCGTGAGGGACATCGTGCGGGAGCGCAGCAGCGGCAGCGGCGTCATCGGGTACTGGCCGCGGGCCTGCGCGACGACGTAGACGGCGGCGGCCAGGACCGCCACGGCGAGCGCGGCCGGCACCCGTACGGCACCGAAGCCGACCGCTCCGGCTTCGATGGCCGCGTACGTCAGGCCGCCGAGCGCCGCCACGGCGGCCACCTGGCCGACCCCGTCGAAGGGCACCGCCCTGCGCGGGGACGGCTGGGCGTACTTGAGGAGCAGCAAGGCCCCCGCGCCGACGGGCAGGTTGACGAAGAAGACCATCCGCCAGTCGACCACCGTGAGCAGGCCGCCCGCCACGGGCCCGGCGGCCGCGCCGACCGCGCCTGCCGCGCCCCACAGGGCGATGGCCCGCGCGCGCTCCGCCGGGTCGGGGAAGGTCTCCCGCAGCAGGGCGAGCGAGGACGGCAGGACCATCGCGGCCCCTACGCCCTGCACCAGCCGCGCCGCCACGAGCACGCCCAGGTTCGGCGCCGGCCCGCACACCAGGGACGCCGCGACGAACAGCGCGAGTCCGCCGGCGAAGGCCTGACGTGCGCCGACGCGGTCGCTGATCGCACCGGCGGAGAGCAGGAACGCGGCGAACGTGAGGGTGTAGCCGTCGACCACCCACTGCAGGCCGGTCATGCCGCTGCCGAAGTCCTGCCCGATCGAGGGCAGGGCGACGTTCACGATCATCGCGTCGACCATGATCGTGAAGAACCCGAGCAGCACGGCGGCCATCGCCGCCCGCCCATCGGTCCGCCGCCGGGGCGGCCCGACGGGGTCGGCCTGCTGGGCGTGCCCGTTGTGGGGGACGAGGGGTGGGCGGGCGGACGTGGTCACGGGGGAATCTCCTGCACTGGGTGGGCGGGGGGCGTGCCGGCTGGCGCGCTGGGCGGGGCGGGGTGCGGGCCCGACACCGCTGCGGCACCGGGCGGGGCGGGCACACGCCCGTACCTCCGCTGGGCGGGTAGCCACCCGCCCACGGCACAGGACGGGCCGGGCGCGCACCTCCACCCCGCGCGGGCGGGGGGCGGGTACGCACCCGCACCGGACGGGCCAGGCCCACACCCACACCCCGCGCCGGGGGGTACACACCCGCACCCCCACCGAACGGGCAAGGCCCACACCCACACCCGCACAGGACGGGCCGGGCGCACACCCACACCCCGCGGGGGGGCGGGTACACACCCGCACCCTCACCGGACGGGCAAGGCCCACACCCACACCCGCACAGGACGGGCCGGGCGCACACCTTCACCCTGCGGGGGGGGGCGGGTACGCACCCGCACCGGACGGGCCAGGCGCACACCTCCACCCCGCGCGGGGGCGGGTACGCACCCGCACCGGACGGGCAAGCGCACGCCCGGCGCTTCCGGTTGGCTGCGGGATCGAGCCTCGCGTGATTCCGGTCGCGGTGGCAGGCCGGGGCGTTCGGGGGGAGTGACAGGGCCCCCCACTTCTCCGCTGGGCCGGTCGGGGCGGTGTGACACTGGCCGTATGGCAACCGAGCAGAGCGGTGGCGGGACGGAGCTGGGGCAGTTCCTGCGTGCCCGCCGCACCCAGACCCTCCCCGATCAGGTCGGCCTCACCGTGGGGCCCGGTCTGCGCCGTACCCCCGGCCTGCGCCGGGAGGAGCTGGCGACGCTCGCCGGGATGAGCATCGACTACTACGTCCGGATGGAACGCGGCAAGGAGACCCGCCCCAGCCCCGCCGTGCTCGACGCCCTCGCCCGCGCCCTGCGCCTCGACGACGCCGAGCACCAGCACCTGCGCGAACTCGCCGCCCGGGCCGCCCGGTACGCCCCCGAACTCCCGCCGGCGCCCAGCCGGACCGTGCGCCCGCACCTGAGGCTGATCCTGGAGACGCTCCGCCCGAGCCCGGCATACGTCATCAGCCGGAGCATGGACCTGCTCGCCTGGAACCCCGGCGGCCTCGCCCTGTACGCGGGGATCGCCGACTGGCCCGCCGGGCAGCGCAACCTCGCCCGCTATCTCTTCCTGCACCCCGCCGCCCGCGGTCTCTTCCCCGACTGGGACGAGCAGGTCCGCGGCTGTGTGGCCCGGCTCCGCGGCCTGGCCGGCACCGCCCCGGACGCGCCCGACCTCACCCGGCTGGTGGGCGAACTCGTCCTCAAGAGCCCGGACTTCGCCAGGCTGTGGGAGCGCTACGACGTCATCGGGCGCAAGAAGCTCCAGAAGACCTTCCACCACCCCGAGGTCGGCGTCCTCACCCTGACCGGCCAGAGCATGCAGCTGGAGGGCACCCCCGGCCAGCGCCTCGGCGTCTACACCGCCGAACCCGGCACCCCCGACCACGACGCCATGCTTCTCCTCGACCTCACGGCCCCCGGGCCGGCCGGGGCCCCGGAGACGGAGGCCGGGCGGGGACGGCGCTCGCGGTCCTGAGGGGCCCTCACCGCCTGATCGCCCCTCAGCCGTGCTGTTCGGCGGTCTTCTTCAGGTCGTCGAGCCACAGGTCGAGACCCCTGCCGAGCACCTCCCGGGCGGTGGGGACGTCCGTCTCGACCTGGTCGCCCGTCCAGGTCTCCTCGGTGTGGACGCGCACGCCGCCCTTGACCTTGCGGTACGTCCACAGATGGACGCCCTCGTCGATGCGCAGCCCCTCGCCGATCGCGGGTCCGCTCCACAGGACGCAGTCGCGGTCGCGGAGTTCCCGGACGGTGGAGGTGATCTCGAGCGTGGTGGCGGGGGTGGTGGGGGTGGCGGGCGCCGGAGTCGTCCAGCGGAACTGCGAACCCTGGCGCAGGGGGCCGTGGTCGAGGCGTTCCATGGAGGTGACCGGGCGCTGCCAGGACGGCCAGGCCTCGACGTCGGTCTGCAGCTTCCAGATGGTGCTCAGCGGGGCCTTGATCACCGTGTCGGCCTCGTAGCGGATGAGGGCGTCGCCGTCGACGCCCTGCCCGCGGCACTGGGACGTGCCGCGGTGCGGGGCGGCGGCCTGGGCTGCGGGGACGGTGCTCGCGAGAACGCCGGCCACGGCGAACGCGACCAGGCCCGTGACGGTGCCGCCTCGTAAGTTGCTGCTGCTGATCATGGTGTCCCTCTCGATGTCCCGTGACTTGCCTTCGAGTTACGCCTCTTCTCTTTCGTTAGAAGTTGTAACCCTACAACTAAGGGAGTGTCAATAACTTCAGTGATAGCCTCTAACAGTGACTGAAGCAGGCGCGACGAAGACCCCCCGCGAGCGCTACCGCGCCCAGGTGCGTACGGAGGTCAAGGAACACGCGTGGGAGCAGATCGCCACGGCGGGGGCGTCCGCGCTCTCCCTCAACGCGATCGCCAAGCGGATGGGGATGAGCGGGCCCGCGCTGTACCGGTACTTCGCCGGCCGCGACGAGCTGATCACCGAGCTCGTCACCGACGCCTACCGCAGCCTCGCCGACACCTTCCGCGCGGCTTCCGGGGCCGGGGCCGACGTCGTCGCGCTGGGGCACGCCCTGCGCGGCTGGGCCCTGGAGGACCCCCAGCGGTACCTCCTCATCTACGGCACCCCCGTCCCCGGCTACCACGCGCCCGACGACGTCACCGCGATCTCGTCCGAGATCATGGCGACCCTGCTCGACGCGTGTGCCGCGCCGCACCGGGACGGCGAGGGCAGCGCGGCGACACCGCTGGACGCGTATCTCGAGGAACACCGGGACTGGGCGGGCGCCCACCCCGCCCCGCCCGCGGCCCTCCGCCGGGCCCTGGCCTTCTGGACCCGGCTGCACGGGGTGCTGTCCCTGGAACTCGCCGGCCACTTCGCCGGTATGGGGATCGACCCCGCGCGGCTCTTCGCCGCCGAGCTGGACGAACTGTCCCGCCCGGCGGCGGACTGACGGGCCTCGGGACCCGCGCGGTCACCTGCTCCTGGACGACATGGGCGTCAGCGCGCTGTCAGGGGAGCTTCTTGAGCAGCTCGGCGGCGAGCGGGGCGGAGGAGGCCGGGTTCTGGCCGGTGACGACATTGCGGTCGACCCGAACGTGCGGTGCCCACGGCTCCCCGGTCTCGACCGTCAGACCGGCCTCGGTCAGCCGGTCCTCCAGCAGCCACTTCGCCTTGTCCGCGCTGCCGGCCAGCCGCTCCTCGGCGTTGGTGAAGGCGGTGATCCGGTAGCCGGCGTAGGCGTTGGTGCCGTCCTCCCGCACCGCGGGCAGCAGCGCGGCCGGGCCGTGGCAGACCACGCCCACCGGCAGCCCGGAGTCCACCGCGCGGGCGAGGAGGCTGCCGGAGTCGGTGTCGACGGCCAGGTCCTCCATCGGGCCGTGGCCGCCGGGGACGTACACCGCGTCGAAGTCGTCGAGACGTACGTCGGCCAAGGTCAGCGGGGTGCGGAACTCCGGGGCGCCCTCCAGCACGGCCTTGATCTTCGCGGCGTTCTCCTCGCCGCCCGCCGCCTGCGGGGCCAGGCTGCCCGGGTCGACCGGCGGGACGACGCCGTTCGGGGTGGCCACGGTGATCTCGTGGCCCGCAGCCTTGAACGCCTCGTAGGGGGCGACCGCCTCTTCGGCCCAGAAGCCGGTGCGGTGCTTGCTGCCGTCGGCCAGCGTCCAGTGGTCGGCGCCGGTCATCAGGAAAAGGATCTTCGCCATGGGGTGCTCCTACGGTTCTGAGGGGTGGTGGGTCCGCATGGTCCGGCCGCGTCGTCACCTACGACGCTAGAGCCGGTGCCCATCGGAGTACCAACAGGAGGCCGATTTCACTCTGCTCGTGGCCTCCCCCGGCTGGGCCCGGCGCATCGCCGCGGATCCGCGGGCCGACGGCGACCTGTGTGCCGCGCTGCGCGAAGTCCCGATGGTCACCTACGCCGAGGATCTGCCCATCGTGCGGCGCTACTGGCGGACCGTCTTCGGCAGACAGCTCACCACCCGCGCGGCGGTCACCGTGCCCAATCCGTACGCCGTCCTGTCCGCGGTCGACGCCGGAGCGGGCGTGAGCGTGCTGTCTCGTCCAGCGGCCCGGCGCCGAGGCCGACCCCGACGTGCTCCGGATCCGCGACCTCCTCCGGGCGGCGGCCCGAGGCTGATAGCCGCCACCCGGACGGCAGTCGTCAGGAGTCGTACGGTCCGTCGCCGGGGCCTTGCCCGGGGGCGAGGCGGCGGTAGGCGGCGCGGGCGTGGAGCAGACGGGCCAGGGCCGTGCCCAGCAGGGCGGCCGCGAGCAGACAGGCGAGCCATGTGGTGTCGCGGTGTCCGGCCCAGGTGAGGGTGCCGGCGGGCGGGATGACGAAGCCGTTGAGGAACAGCCAGCAGAGCAGGGCCGTACCGGGGGCGGCCGTGAAGCGTGCGCCGAGACCCAGCACGGCGGCCAGCAGGGACAGCGCGGGCAGGGCCAGTTCCGGACGGTCGGGCCCCACCACGGTGTTGAGACACACCACCAGCGCCGGAGCGCCCGCGAAGGCCCCGGCCCAGACCAGCGGGGTCGCCACCGGCCGGGGGACGGGTCTGGCTCCGGTGCCCAGGGGCATCCACTTGATCATGCTGCCGCTTCCACTCTGCCGGCCGGTTCCGAAGTGCTCGCCAGGGTGCCATCAACGCCGCGCCGGAGGAACAGCGAATCCGGACACTCGGCCAGGGGGAGTTCAGTACGGACGGCGCAGTCCCGCGACGAGGAGGCCGACCAACCGGCGTGCGTCGTAACGGGGATCGCTGTCCGCGCCGATGCAGAGGTTGCCCACGCCGCGCATGAGTTCGTACGCCTCGATGTCCGAGCCGATCTCGCCCGCCTCGGCCGCGGCGGCCAGCAGCCCGGCGCAGACGGGCACGAGCCGGTCGATGAAGTAGGCGTGCAGCGCCTCGAATCCGGCGTCGTCGGAGTGCAGGGCGGCGGCGAGGCCGTGCTTGGTCACCAGGAAGTCGACGAAGAGGTCGATCCACTGCCGCAGCGCGTCGTGCGGGGTCGCACCGCTCGCCAGCAGGGCCGGGCCGGCCTCGGCGCAGGCGTCGACCTGGTGCCGGTAGACGGCGATGACGAGGTCCGCCCGGTTGGGGAAGTGGCGGTAGATCGTGCCCACCCCGACCCCGGCCCTGGCCGCGATGTCACGCACCGGTGCTTCCACGCCCGACGTGACGAAGACCGCGGCGGCCGCGTCGAGCAGGGCCGCCTTGTTGCGCCGGGCGTCCTTCCGCCGGGACGGGGCCGCGCGCCCTTCGTCCTTGCCGATGCCGTTCACCGCGTCACTCCTCTTCGGAACTCACCCTTGCAAAAACGGAACAGCGTTCCGTATCGTCGTAAGCGGAACGACGTTCCGCTTCACGTAATGATGCCAGAGGAGACACGGTCATGCAGTACCGCACCCTGGGCCGCACCGGCGTACAGGTCAGCTCCCTCGCGCTCGGCGCGATGAACTTCGGACGGATCGGGCGCACCACCCAGGACGAGGCCACCGCCCTCGTCGACGCCGCCCTGGAGGCGGGGATCAACCTCATCGACACCGCCGACATGTACGGCCGCGGCGAGTCCGAGGAAATGGTCGGCAAGGCCATCGCGGGGCGCCGCGAGGACATCGTGCTGGCCACCAAGGCGAGCATGCCGATGAGCGACGAGCCCAACCACCGGGGCGCCTCGCGCCGCTGGCTGGTCACCGCGCTGGACGACAGCCTGCGCCGGCTCGGGGTCGACCACGTCGACCTGTTCCAGATCCACCGGTGGGATCCGCGCACCGGCGACGAGGAGACCCTGTCGGCGCTGACCGACCTGCAACGCGCGGGGAAGATCAGGTACTTCGGTTCCTCGACCTTCCCCGCGTACCGCATCGTGCAGGCGCAGTGGGCCGCCCGCGAGCAGCGTCTGGGCCGCTACGTCACCGAACAGCCCGGCTACTCGGTCCTGCAGCGCGGGATCGAGACCCATGTCCTGCCCGTCACGCAGGAGTACGGGCTCGGTGTGCTGGTGTGGAGCCCGCTCGCCTCGGGCTGGCTGACGGGCGCCGTCCGCGAGGGCCGGGACATCACCACGAACCGCTCGGCGTTCATGCCGGAGCGCTTCGACACCTCCCTTCCCGCCAACCGGGCCAGGCTCGACGCCGTCGAGCGGCTCGCCGAGGTCGCCGACGAGGCCGGCCTGACCATGATCCAGCTGGCGCTCGGCTTCGTGACCGCGCATCCCGGCGTGACCAGCGCGCTCATCGGCCCCCGCACGCCGGACCATCTCGCCGCGCAGCTCGCCGCCGCCGACACCGTGCTCACCGCCGACGTGCTCGACGCCATCGACGCGATCGTCCCGCCCGGCACCGACCTGGCCCCGCACGAGAAGCACGACACCCCGCCCGCGCTGCTCGACCCGTCACTGCGGCGCCGCTGACCGGGCGGGGACGCGTCAGGCGTCCTCGATGGTGATGAAGGGGTCCCACTGGAAGTAGCCCTTCAACTGGCGGTGGCGGTCCAGGATCTGGAAGTAGAAGTGGTAGGTGACCTTGCCTGCCCTCCTGACGGTCGTCCGCCAGTAGTGGTCCTGGTACCGCTGGGTGTCGAACTCCGGCCGGCCCTCGCTGCCCTCCTTCGGCAGGGGGTAGATGCCGTCGATCACCTCGATCTCCGGTGTGCGGATGAGCTGGTGCTGGCTGTCGCTGCTGACGTAGCGGTACAGCAGGGCCTTGTAGTCGCTGCCCAGGGAGACGGTCGTCTCGCGCCACTTGACGGTGTCGCCGGGTTCGGCCCGCAGGTTCAGCTCGGCGCCCGACGTGCCGACTATGTGGTCGTGGCGGGTCGTCATGTAGATCAGGCTCTCGTCGACCTGGGTCGGTGCGTCGGGGTTGCGCGACGCGTTGGGGTTGCGTTCGACGATCGTGGCCGCGTCGAACGCGATCAGTACGTTGAGATCAGCCATTTCTTCTCTCCCTCTTGGGTCTCTACGAGTGCGGAACCTTGTAGGACATCGCCCGCGGGTAGTCGTGCCGGTGCAGTCGGACGCGGACGAGGAGCGGGCCGGCGTTGAGCGGGTCGGCCGGGTCGGTGAGGCGGGCCAGGAGGTCGTCCAGCTCCGCGGTGTGCGTGACGCTGACGCCGTTCGCCGGGGTCTCGCCGTGGGCGAAGACGGCCGGGAGGCGGTCGTAGTGCCAGGGGTGCAGGACGTTGTAGAAGTCCGGCTCGGCGGCGTCCCGGTCCGCGTAGAACTCCGGGTGCACCAGCATCTGTTCGATGCCGTAGAAGTGGCCGTTGTCCATGACGAACACCACCGAGCGCAGGCCGAGCCTGGTGTGGGTGGAGAGCTCCTGGCAGGTCTCCTGGAAGGCGCCGTCGCCGACGAAGACCATCGGTCGGGCGTTCTCCCGCTCGGGGGCGAGCGCGGCGCCGGTGGCCGCGCCGACCGACCAGCCGATGGACAGCCAGCTGACCTGGGACAGGAACCCGCCCGCGGGCAGTGACAGGTTCATCGAGCCGATGAGGGAGAACGCGGCGTCCGAGACGACCGTCCAGTCCTCGCCGGTGTCGTGGTTCAGGAAGTGGTTGATCCGGTCGAAGACGCCGTCGTAGGTGAGGTGCTTTCCGTTCGGGTAACGGGATCGCGCGGCGCCGGCGCGGAGGGAGGCGCGGTGCTGTTCGAGGGCCGCGGGGCGGTCGCCCTGCGAGCCGTGGTGGCCGTAGGACTCGGCGTAGTAGTCGGCGGCCAGGCCCCCGGTTCCGTAGGCCTTCACCAGGGCGTCCTGGAGGGCGGGCAGCAGGTGGCGGAGCTGGACGTCGGGGAAGTAGGAGGTGCCGACGCTGACGCCGCCGAGCGCGGCCATCACCCAGTCGCCGCCGACGGACTGCTCGCCGCCGAGGTTCTTCGACGTGGACCAGGCGCCGAGCCCGATCCGGCAGGTCGCCCAGTCCTTGAAGACGGCGTGCACATCGGGGTGGCTGGCCGGGCCGTTGTAGACGCCGTGGAACTGCGGCAGGTCCTCGTCGACGACGGCCTTGGCGCCGACGGTGGTGCAGAACGGCACGCCGGTGGCCTCCACCAGGCCGGTGAGCTGCTCGCCGAGGCGGAACCGCTCGAGCTCCTCGCCGGCCCACACGATCGGGCGGGGCCTGCCGTCCGGGCCGGGGTGCTCATCGACCAGGGTGAGGACGGCCTGCACGGCGTGGTCCAGCATGGTCTGGTTGCGTTCGCTGAACGGCCGCTCCCGGGGCACGAGCGGCATCTCGGGCTCGGGGCAGGGCTCGTCCCAGAGGTCCTCCATGATCTCCAGGTAGACCGGGCGGCGCTCGGAGAGGCAGGCGGTGAGCGCGGCGTCGATCTGGCCGGGGGCCAGGCCCGGGTTGGAGACGACCTGCGCGTCCACGGTGACCTGCCGGTAGACGTCCAGGTTGCTCTCCGCGCGGGGGCTCATGTGCGAGGTGAGCAGGCCGACGGCCCGGTAGTTCTGCCACTGCTCGTAGGGCGGGGAGGCGTTGACGGCGACCAGCGGGACCTGTTCGACGTAGGCGCCGCCGCAGGCGTTGAGCAGGTTGAACGCGCCCACGCTGTAGGTGACGGCGACCGCTCCCACACCGTGGATACGGGCGTAGGCGTCGGCGGCCTGGCCCGCGCCGCCCTCGGTGGGGGTGCCGACCCACTCGATGTCGTCCTCCTCCCGCAGGGTGGTCAGGAACGGGCCGAGGTGGTTGCCGGGGACGCCGAACAGATGGGTGATGCCCAACTCGGCGAGCCGCAGGGCGAGGTAGCGGGCGACCGTGCACCCGCGGTCGCCCGCGGTCACGAGCTCTCCCCCTGCCCGTCCGGGCCCGGGACGGTGACCGGCGGGGCCTGGTGGACGGCGAGCGCGGCCCGTACGGCGCTCTCCAGGGCGCCCTCGATCCAGGCGTGCTTGAGGGAGGTGTGCTCCCCGGCGAAGTGCACCGGGCCCTCGGGCCGGGAGACGTCCAGGTGGAAGCTGGTCATCTGGTGCGCGGTGTAGATGGCGGCCTCGCCGAAGGCGTACGGGTCACGGGCCCAGCTCTTGGTGGCGCCCTGCCCGGTGAAGAACACCTCGATGCGGCGGCCGTGCAGGGCCTGGAGGTTGCGCAGGGCGTAGACGTAGCGCTCGGCGCCGCTCATGGAGTCCCAGCGGGCGGCGTCGTCGGACCAGCAGTACGAGGCGAGGACGACGCCGCCGGTGCTGCCCTCGACCCGGTGCGACGGGTAGTACATGAACCGGTTGGGGTTGTCGGCCGCGGAGCCTCCGCCGAAGCAGTGGGTGGCGGGCCGGACGGCGGGGCCGCGCAGCGGCAGGGTGCTGTCGAGCTGCCGCATCTCCTCGGTGACGGCGCTGTCCTTGACGGCCGCCCCGAGCAGCCCGGCGAAGGCCAGACTGGGTCCGGAGTCCGTGCTGACGACCGTGAGAGCGGTGTCCGCGTCGGCGCCCTGCCGGTAGTGCTCGTACAGCCCCGGCGAGATGCGGTCCAGCTCCTCGCGCCAGTCGTCCTCGGTGAACTCCCACCACCGGTGGCTGAACTCCAGCAGCACCTTGGTGGCCTGGTCGTAGTGGGTCTCGATGATGGCGCGGCGCTTCTTGTACGACATCGAGGGGACGATCTCCACGAAACGCAGGGCGGAGAACGGGACGGTGACGATCGCCAGGTCCGCCGTCCACAGCCGGGGCGGGGCCTGTGGATCGCCCTCGGCGACGGTCTGCACGGCCACGCCCCAGCCGTCGGGTCCGACGGCGCCGGTGCCCTCGGGGTCGGTGTCGCGGCTGGGGTCGTGGTACTCGAGGCGGATCATGCGGTGACCGAGCCGCACCTCCTCGCGCAGTCCCTGGTGAAGGGCGTGCGGCAGGCGCCAGTTGCCGCCGGGGATCTCCCAGTAGCGGACGCCCGGGTTGATGTCGCTGCGGCTCAGGAAGCTGTGGAAGAAGGACAGATGCAGCCGCGAGGACATGTTCTCCAGCGTTCCGACGGCCTCGATGGCCTCGTCGCTGAGCCCGGCGTGGTCGCGCAGGAAGCCGCCCATCGAGTAGCCGTCGAAGTCGCGGATCACCCGGGCCCAGCCCTCGACCCACTCCTCGAACGGCTTGTTGACGCGCCGGCCGTCGACCACGTCGGAGTAGTAGTCGCGCACGCATTCCAGCGCGTCGTCGACCATCTTCACGACGGGGGAACGGACTTCGTCGCCGGTGAGGTGGAAACCCTCGTTGACGCGCTCCGGGCCCGCCGCGTAGTCGGAGCGCCGCACCTGGACTCGATTGGTGCGGATCCAGGAGTTGCCGCGCTTGTCGGGCTCGCGGAAGTCGGGGCTTTCGTCGCCGTAGGACCAGGTGCGGCCGGTGAACGACGAGTACGACACCGGGGGCACGGGGACGTCGGGGCCGCTGCCCGTGCCGGGGACCACGTCCACGTTGTAGAACTGGCGGCGGCCGAGCCCGAGTTTGTCGACCAGGGCGAGGACGAGCGGGTGGAAGTCGGGCAGCCGCATGGCACCGGCCTCGGCGTATTGCGCCGGGTCGTCGAAGGGCTGGTGGTGCTTGGTGGCCCGGAACGTCTTGATGCGCCCGCCGACCCGGCTGGCGTTGGCCTCCAGGACGGTGACGTCGTGGCCGGCGTCCTTGAGTAATCGAGCGGCGACCAGGCCGGTGATTCCGGCGCCGATGACGAGGATCTTCTTGCGCGGGTGGTGGGTGGGGCCGAGGCGGCCCGTGTCTATCAGGGTGTGCAGATAGTCGAGTTTGAGGTCCTTGCCGTCCGGCCCGACGAGCAGAAGTTCACGGGCGAGCCGAAGACAGGTCTGCCAGCGCGCACGGGTGGCGGAGCTGTCCCGAGAAGTGTCGGTCATAGCCAGCGATCGTAGATATGGCGAAACGATTTCGCGGCTTTACCGGCGGATAAAGTCTTGAAAGCGCCGGTCGCCTTCATTGACGGGATTCCCTCTTGCTCGAATTCCCTTTCGGGGACGGGAGATTCTCCAGAGACAGAAGGGGAAGAGGGCTCGAAATTCTATCGATAATTCACTTACGGAATGCGCGGGTCCCGGCTCGTGATCCCCGGCAGTGGCCGGACAGGACGGCAGAAAAGGGGCCCGCTCCGGACATGGAGCGGGCCCTTTCCGTTCTGCGGAGTTCCTCAGACGACGAGCTCGATGCACGTGGTCGGGACCCATCCCTTGGTGCCGCTATAGGAAATGTAGTCCCACTGGTCGCTGCCCTGACCGCACTTGGGGGAGTACCACTTCGCCTTTTCGTTCTTGTAGCTGCACGCGGTCTTCCCCTTCGGGAAGAGCCCCAGAGCAGTGCTCGAGAAGCTCTTTGCCTTGCGGATCTTGACGCTCTCCCGCGCCTTGACCTTCTCGCCACCGGCCGAGCAGGCGGCACGCACGGAAACGTCGCCCGAGGAAGCGGCTGCCGGGGAAACGGCAATCGCGGGAGTCGACGTGAACGCGACGCCCGCCAGCGCCACAGCACCCAGTGCGCCCCATACCTTCTTACGCATAACACCCCGTTCGCTGAGCTGAACTCATGGTCAACTGGACGGTATCACCGGCCCTTTGAGGTGCCGTCAGGGCAATGACGAAGAGGCGGAGAGACTTTGTGCATGTCCCGTGAAATTTGATGCAGATCGGGGCGAACACTGCGGCCGGGCTGTTGTTCGGGCCGCGGATCGGGTCGCCGAACAATCTCTGTCTCGTTGAACTGGGACATCTGGCAGGCGGAACAGGGCACGGAGAGGGGTCGTCGGATGGGCAGGAGCAGGGGCGTTGCGGTGTTGGTCGCCGGGCTGGTGCTGGCCGTCGGGGGGTGCGGGGGCGAGGCGGACGAGAAGGACGGCAGCACCGGCGAGACCTCGGCCTCGCCGACGCCGGCCCGGCCGCCGTCCCGGGAACTCGTGAAGTGGACCGGCGGGATGTGCGCGACGGCGAGCGAGTTCAAGCGTCTCCGGGCGGAGAGTACGGCCGATCTGAAGCAGATCCGGGACACGGACAACGACCTGTTCCCCGAAGCCCCTGCCCTCGCCTACTTCGCCAGCACCATGATCGTGGTGCAGGGCGAGGAAAGCGATCTGGACGACCTGGGCCCCTCGGGCGTTCCCGCGGCCGACCGAATGCGCGAGACGCTGCGGAAAAAGGTGCAGGGCGTCCTGACCGAACTCCGGGCGAGATACCCGGACGTGGGCGTCGACGACGCCGAGGCCGTCGACAAGCTGGTCCAGTCCCTCGCCCCGCGGCCGGATCTGCCCGCGCTGACGAAGAAGGATCCGCGGCTCGCGGCCGCGTACGAGCGGGCCGAGCAGTGCGCCCCGGGCTGGAAGCCCCCCCTCGGGGAGACCTCCTCGCCCTCGCCCGAGCCCACCGGCCCGCTGCCCGAGGCGAAGGATGGCAGGAACTACGGAGCATGCTCGGACGGAGCGTGCGAGGTCCTGGTGAGCTCCACGGCGGACGTCACGGCGAACGGGGTGAACGTCCACATCACCGTGGGGAACTCCGTCACCTTCCGGACGCCGGGGACCATCATGAACCTCGGCGGTCAGGGCGGCGTGGCACAGTTCGGCCGCGATCTGAAGGTGACGGTGGTCGCGCGGAACGACAAGGGCGCCGTGCTGAAGTTCGCCGTCCCGTAAGGGGTCCCGGCCTCAGCGGCAGACCTCCCGGTACCCGAGCTGTGGCAGATGCTCCGCCCAGTTGGCGCGGGTGAGCACCCCGGCCGTGTGGTCACAGGCGTAGTCGGCCGCGCGGGCCGGGTCCAGGGTCCAGACGCGGGCCGTCAGGTCGTAGCCCGCGGAGGCGAGGGCGTCGCCCCGGGGGCTGAAGGCGACGGTGGTGACGGTGTCGAGATGGCCGGTGAGTTCCTGGCCGGCGGGCTCGGCACGGGCCGGGTCGGTCACGTCCCACAGCCGGACCGCGTGGTCGCCGCCGCCGGTCGCCAGGGTCTTCCCGTCCGGGGCGAACGCCAGGGCCCGGACCTCCCCGCGGTGTCCGGTCAGCGGTTCTCCCGACGGGCGTACCCGGCCGGCCTTCCCGACGTCCCACAGCCGCACCGTACGGTCGTCGCTGCCCGTCGCCAGCGTCTTCCCGTCCGGGGCGAACGCCACCGCGTTGACCGCCTCGTCGTGTCCGTGCGGGGCGGCGCCCGCGGGGCGGGCCGGTGTTCCGCCGCCCACGTGCCACAGCCGGGTCGTCGAGTCCTCGGACGCGGTGGCCAGGAGACGGCCGCCGGGTGCGAAGGCCACGGAGGTGACGGTGTCCTGGTGGCCGCGCAGCGGCTCGCCGAGCGGCCGGACGCGGCCCGGTCGCCGGACGTCCCACAGCCGCACCGTGTCGTCCTCGCCGCCGGTGGCCACCGTGCGGCCGTCCGGCGCGAAGGCCACGGCGGAGGTGCCGCCGTCGTGTGCGGGCAGGGGCGCTCCCAGGGGCGCGGGGCGGTCGGGCGTGGAGACGTCCCACAGGCGTACGGTGCCGTCCGCGCAGCCGCTGACCACCGTACGGCCGTCCGGGGCGAACGCCAGGGCGAGCACCTGGTCTTCGTGGGCGAGCGGCCGGGGCAGCCGGCGCGGGCGGTCCGGGCGGCGTACGTCCCACAGGCGGATCAGCCCGTCGTCGGTGCTCGCGGCGGCGAGCAGGCGGCGGTCGGGGCTGAAGGCGACGGCGGTCACCGGGTTGGTGAAGTCGGTGAGGACGCTCGGCGGCCGGTGCCAGAGCAGGACGCTCCCGTCGGCGCCGGTGCTGGCGAGGGTACGGCCGTCGCGGCTGAAGGCCACCTCCCACACGGCCTCGGTGTGGCCGGTCAGCGGCTCCCCGAGCTGCTGCGGATAGGCGGGGTTGGCCACGTTCCACAGCACGGGCGCGTCGTCCTCGCCCGCGCTGGCCAGGGTCTCGCCGTCGGGGCTGAACGCGACCGACATGACGGGCGCGGTGTGCGCGGTGAGCGGTTCGCCCAGCGGTTCGAGACGGCCCGGGCGGGAGGTGTCCCACAGCCGTACGGTCTCGTCGAAGCCGGCGGTGGCCAGCGTCCGGCCGTCGGGGGAGAAGGCCAGTGTCCAGACGGGCGCGGAGTGGGCGCGCAGGGGCTTGCCCAGGGGTGCGGGGCCGTCGTCCTCGCCGTAGCGCCACATCCGTACGGTGCCGTCGTAGCCGGCCGTGGCCAGCGTGCGGCCCTCCGGCGCGAACGCGACCGCGCGGACACTGCCGTCGTCCGACGCGTCGGCCTCGGCGGGCTTGCCGAGCGGTGCGGGGCGGGCCGGGTCGGTCAGGTTCCACAGCCGTACGGTTCCGTCGTCGCCGGCGGTGGCCAGGGTCCGGCCGTCGGGGGCGAACGCGGTGGAGACGACGTTCTCCTCGTCGTGGCTCAGGAGTTGGCGGCCGAGGACCCGGGGCCGCTCCCGGTCCCGTACGTCCCACAGCCGGATGGCGCCGCCTTCCCCGGTGGCCGCCAGCAGGTTCCCGCCGGCCGGTGCGAAGGCGACCGCGCTGACCCGGGCCGTGCCGAGGCGCAGGGGTGCGCCCAGCGCCTTCCCGGTGGTGGCGTCCCACAGCCGGACCGTGCCGTCGTGGCCGCCGCTCGCGAGGGTGCGGCCGTCGGGCGCGTACGCCACGGAGCTGCCGACCCCGTCGTGCCCGCCGGGCAGCCGGGTGGGCAGCACCCGGCCCGCGTCCGAGGCCAGCCGGGTCCTGAGGTCCGGGGTGGAGCGCATGCGGTACGCGGCGACATCCAGCCGGGCCGCCAGCCCGGCGTCGGTCTCGCGGACCCGGTCGGCCTCGGCGGTGAGCCGGCCGAAGACGGCTTCGTCCCGTTCGGCCTGCGCGGTGACGCGGGCCTGGAGGGCGACGACGGCGGTGCCGGTGGCGAGCAGGGCGAGCGCGGCGAGTACGGCCACGACGGTGCGGCGCAGCAGCGCGGCACGGTGCCGCCGTCCGAGCGAGGTGGTGAGGAACCGCCGCTCCAGGGACGTGAGTTCGTCGGTGTCCCGGGCCGCCTCGCCGTCCGCCGGGAAGGCGTCGCGGGCGGCGCTCAGCCGGGAGCCGGCGTAGAGCGCGGCGTTCTCCTGCCCGAGTCTCTGCCAGGTGCGGGCGGCCTCGGAGAGCGCGCGGTGGACGCGCAGCCGGTCGCGCTCGGCGTCGATCCAGCCGCGCAGCCGGGGCCAGGCGGTGATCAGAGCCTCGTGGGCGAGGTCGACGGTCCCGTCGTCGAAGGTGACGAGCCGAGCCCGGGCCAGACGCTCCAGGACGACCCGGGTGTCGGCGGGGCTGCCGAAGTCGAGCTCCGCGCGGTCGGTGGGACGACGCGTGTCGGGTGTCCCGTCGCCGGGGGCGACCAGCCGGAGCAGAACACGGCGAGCCAGCTCGGCCTGCGCCGCGGTGAGTTCGCCGTACACCTCCTCGGCCGTCCGTACGACGGCGCCGTGCAGTCCCCCGGCCGCCTCGTAAGCGGTCTCGGTCAGAGCACGGCCGCTGCGGTGGCGCCAGGTCTCCAGCAGGGCGTGCGACATCAGCGGCAGCCCGCCCGGGGCGTCCTCGACCTCGTCCAGGAGGCGGTCCGTCAGGGCGCGTTCCACGATCAGCCCGGCCGTGGCGGCCGGGCGGACGATGGCGTCCCGCAGTTCCGCCCGGCTCATCGGCCCGGCGAGCAGCGTGGCGTCCTGCAACGCGGCGGTGAGCCCGGGGTGTTCGGCGCAGCGGCCGAGGAAGTCGGCCCGGACCGCGATGACGACGCGCAGCCGGCTGTCCGCGTCGGTGGCGGCGACGAGGCGGTCGATGAAGGCGTCCCGGGCGGCCGGGTCGGCGCCGAGGGTGTACAGCTCCTCGAACTGGTCGACGATCAGCCAGGTGTCGGCGTCCGTGCCGGGGACGGGCTCCAGCCGGTCGGCGTGCGTGCGCAGCGGGTCCGCGCCCGGGGTGAGGATCCGTACGGCAGCGGGCGGCACGCCGTCCTCCGAGGCCGTCCGCAGCCGGGGGATGAGACCGGCGCGCAGCAGGGAGGACTTGCCGCTGCCGGAAGGGCCGAAGACGGCGGTGAAGCGGTGCTTGCGGTTCAGCTCGGCGAGCCGCTCCACCAGCTGGTCACGGCCGAAGAACAGCTCGGCGTCGCCCGGTTCGAACCGGGTCAGGCCCCGGTAGGGCGGCCGGGCGGTCTCGTCGGCGGCGGCCTCGGCGGCCAGTTCCTCCGACGCCTCACGCCAGCGCCGCTCCCACTCGGCCAGGTCGCCGCCGCAGGCCTTCACATAGGCGAGCGTCACCGCCCGGGTGGGCAGCTGCCTGCCCGCCGCCGCCTGCGACAGGGTGGTCACTCCGTACCGCGCCCGCCGGGCCATCTCCCGGTAGGTGGGCCTGCCCGCGGACTCCCGCAGCGCACGCAGCCCGGCGGCGAACCGCGGCACCGGCCCGGCCCCCGGATCCAGCTCGCCCTCGGCTCTGCCCGGTCCCGCTTGTCCCGGCACGCGCCCGCCCCCTCGTACGCCCTCCCCCGACCTTCGGCCGAATCGGCCGACGCGACACCGGCGTTCACCCTTTCCTCACGCTTCCTCCAGGCCACTCGGCTCCGCGTGCGCCCCCGGGTTGTTCGGTGCAGGAGAGGGCCTGCCGAACAACCCCGTACGGCGGTCGACTTCTGGTGGGCCACGGCGCGGTCCGAGCCCGGCGAGGGGAGGGCTCGGGTCGCGCCGCGCATCCACGAGAAGGAGAGTCATGTACGGACGACATCGGCATCTCGCCGTGGGGCTCGGGGCGGCGGTCCTCGCGCTGACACTCACGGCACCCGCCCCCGCGAGAACCGCGGCGGAGCGGTACGGCTGGGGAGACCCGCTCCCCGCGTGGTCGGACGAGTTCGGCTACGGCTCCGCGGCCACCCCGGCCGTGCCCGACCGCGCCAAGTGGCGCCTGGCGGGCGGCGGCCCCGGCGCCTGCTGGCCCGGCCACGCCGGCAACGGCCGCCGCTGCGACGCCAACACCCGGGTCGTCGGCGGCATCCTGCGCATGACCGGCGAGACCGGCGGCGACACCGGCTGGCTCGCCTCGCGGTACGGGCAGCGGTACGGCCGGTGGGAGGCCCGCGTCCGCTCCCGGGCCACCGCCCCCGACAACGGCCGGACGTACCACCCGCTGCTGATCCTGTGGCCGGACTCCAACCAGCATCCCGAGGACGGCGAGTACGACTTCCTGGAGAACGGCGCCCCCGGCGAGGACTGCGCGGAGGCGTTCCTGCACTACCCGCACCCCGAGGACGTGCCCGTCCAGCAGGAGCACGCGCGACAGTGCGGTGTGGACCTGTCGCGGTGGCACAACGTCGCCGTCGAGTGGACCCCGGACCACCTGCGCGGCTTCCTCGACGGCGAGGAGTGGTTCCGCTTCTCCGGCGGCGCGAACGAGGACCGGGGCTGCATCCAGTGCGCCCCGTCGATGCACCAGACCATCCAGCTCGACAACTTCCACGGCGACGGCCTGCAGAGCGCCGTCTACGAGGTGGACTGGGCGCGGGTCTACGCCCTGCCCGACGACGAAGGCGTGAGGTGAGGGCGATGCGGGACTCCACGACGACACGTATGCCGAAATCCCTGATCTGGATCCTCGTCCTGGTCTGCGCGCACGCGATCGGAATCTTCTTCGGCGGCTGGGCGGTCATCGACGAGAACCAGAGCAAGCTGGACCACGGGCAGGACCCCCTGATGCCGATGGCGATGGCCTGGTTGCTGGCGCTGTTCTGCTGCGGACTGGCGGCGCTCCACATCACCTGTGTCGCGCTGGCGCACGGGCGGCGCTACTGGGTGCGTGTCGCGCTCATCGTGTGCCTGTCTTTCGCGGCGCTGGGGATGGTCTTCGCCTTCCTCGGTTCGCTGACCGCCGGAGCGCAGAGCCACCCGGCGTTCCTGGTGGCGTGCGCGGACCTGTGGGCCCTGTGGACGGTGAGCGGCGAGACGGGCCGCCGGTACTTCTCCGTACGCGCCGCGGCTCCGGGGGTGACCACACCATGACCCACCCGGAGTACGAACCTCCGCGGGCGCAGTCCCCCGCCGACCCCCTCGCGGTGGCCCTCGGCAACGCCACACTGCTCGGCGTCGGCTATCTGCTGCTGCGCCGACGGCGGTTGACGGCGGTCGCCGTGATCGGCACGGCCGTGCTCCTCGATCTCACCGCGAAGACCGCCGACACCTGGTGCGAGATCCTGCTGCTCCTGTGGTGGACGGCCGGCATCGCCCACGGCTGGTTCCTGGCCCGCCGCCGCCCGGAGCGTGCCGTACGGCGCGGGCAGCGCGCGGGCACACTCGCCCTCGCGCTCGCGGTCGTCCTGACCGCCGCCCTGCTGCGTATCGACGCGTACGGCATCGAGAACCGCGTGACCGAGGCCCGCGAGGGCGGCGACTGCGCGGCGGCCGTGGCCGCGCAGGGCGAGGTGGGGTGGGGCCACCGTCTGGCGGGCGGGCCGGTGGTGGAACCCGGCGACGCGGTCGTTCAGGCGTGCCGCCGGCTCGACGGGGCGGCGGCCACCCTGGCCCGCGCCGCACGCCGGGGCAGCACGGAGGACCTGGGGCGGGGCTTCGGCACGCTCGCCGGAGTCCTGCTCGAACCCGGCAACGAACAGACGGTCGGGACGGTCCTGGACACCTTCCTCGACGCCCTGCCCACCGACGACTCCTGCGACACCGCCGCCCTCACCGCCTGGCTCCGCGACCGGGGCCCCAGCCACGACGTCCTGGACCGCTCCGCCGGCCGGGCGGCACACACGGAACCGGCGGCCCTGGTGGGCTGCGGCGACCACCTGATGACCGAGGACGCCTGGCCGCAGGCACGGACGCACTACCAGCAACTCCTCGACACCTACCCGGACGACGCCCGCACGGGCGAGGCCCGCGACGGTGTGCGCGAGGCCACCCTCGCCATCGAGCTGAACCATGTGCGCGGCCTGGTCGAGGACGCGTACGACGCCTCCTCCGGCTACTGCGCCGAGCCGGCGAAATACGGCGGAGCCCCGCCGTACCGCAAGGGCTCCGGCCGCGCGCTGTTCCTCGGCGACACCGAGTACACCGACGACCTCCCCGGCTCCTGGCGCACCGCCGACCCCGCCAAGGCCGCCCTCGTGGTCTGCGCGGACGAGGCGAAGAACGGGGCAGCGGTCCAGACCTGCCCGTACGAGAACAAGAAGTCCGCGTACCTCCCCCACCAAGTGACCTTCTACAAGGTCAAGGTCCCCCTGAAGATCTACGAACTCCGCACCGGCAAGCGCCTCGACCCCCACTCGGTCCAGATCGGCGGCGGAAGCTGCCCGAGCGTCCTGCGCTACACGTCCTACGGCACGTACGACCTGGGGCCGGGCGACCAGTTCGTCTCCACGTCCAAGTCCGGCGTACGCAAGGCCTTCGGCCCGGCCCTCGGCCGCTGACCGCACCTCCGTCCTCGCGGCCGTCACGCCCGCCGCATCCGCCGCAGCGCGGCCCGGGCCGGGAGGACGGTGGCCGCGGTGGCGAGCAGCAGGCAGCCGCTGATCACACCCGCCACCCAGGGCCAGGCCACGGACAACTCGACGGGCAGGCCCAGTTCCTCGCGCAGGCCGTGGGCCGCGCCGAACAGGGCGGGGGCGGCCACCACCAGTCCCAGAGCGGCGCCCAGGGCGACGACACAGCACGTCTCGGCCGCGAGCGTCAGCAGCACCTGGCGCGGTGTCGCACCGGACAGGCGCAGCACCCGGAAGTCCCGTGTCCGGCCGGCGGTGGCCGCCAGCAGGGTGGAGGCGACGGCGATCATGGTGTAGCCCGCCGTGATGGTGACGAGGATCAGGGTGAAGCGCCACACCAGCCGGTCCTCCTCGGCGTCGTCCGAGGCCGCGTACGCCGCCACCGACACCTCCTCGGCGCCGAGTCCGGCGGGGAGCCCGGCCGGGGCGGGACCGGTGCGGTAGGCGACGTCCGCCAGCGCCGACGGATCGTGGGCGCGTACCAGTTCGCGCGGCAGGAGGACCTGGTACGGCATCGAGTCGTCCACCACGGCGGTCACCCGCAGGCGTCCGACACGTCCGTCCTCGAAGGTGACCACAGCGGTACGGCCCTCCCGCCAGCCGTGCGCGGCGGCCACGGCGGCGGTGACGACGACGGTGTTCCCGCGCGGCGCCCGCACCGCGTACGCCTGCTCGACATCAGGCGCCACCCCGGCCGCCGGCAGGGCCGCCCCGCCCTCGCCACCGTAGACCGTCGTCGACAGCAGCGCCGGGCCCTCGACCCGGGCGACCGCGGCGTCCGTCAGGCCCGGCGTCCCCCGGGGCACGACCGCCGCTTCGGCCCGTACGGCCGCGGCCTGCCGCGTGGTGTCGGCGCTCTGCGTCGTCTGCACGGCGCTGGTGATCAGCACGGCGAAGGCGACGGTCGCCAGCACCGGGGCGATCGTGGCGGACGTGCGGCGCACGGCGGTGATCATGTTCTCGCGTACGAGCACGGCCGTCGCACCGGGACGCCGGGCGAGCGGCCGGGTCAGCACCCCGGTGAGGGGCCCGGCCAACGCCGGCAGGAGCAGGGTCAGTCCGGCCGTCAGGCCCATGGCCGCGCCCAAGACCAGCAGCACCATGGCATCGGCCCCCGCGAAGGCCGTACCCACCGAGCAGACCGCGCCCAGGCCCGTCGCCGCCAGGCCCGTGGTCCACCTGCGGCGGGTCATGGGCCGGCTGTCCACCGCGGCCTCCCGCATCGCCTCCAGCGGCTTCACCCGGGACGCCCGCCGCGAGGCGGCCCCCGCCCCGGCGACCGCCACCGCCACGCCCAGGGCCCAGGCGGCGGCCGGCACCCACCAGCGGATGCTCACCTCGAACCCCGCCGGCTGGAACCCCGCGTCGATCAGCAGCCCGGTCATCGCGGGCGCGAGCCCCGCTCCCGCGACCGCCCCCGCCCCGGCGCCGACGACGCCCACCGCAAGGGCCTCCCCGTACACCAGCCGCCGCACCTGCCGCGGTGTGGCGCCGATCGTGCGCAGCAGGCCGAACTCGCGGCGCCGCTGGGCGACGGCGAACGCGAACGTCGAAGCCACGTTGAAGACGGTGACGAAGGCGGAGAGCAGCGCCATGGCGGTGAGCACCTGGCCGCCGATCCAGCGGGTCATCTCCTCCTGCCGCGGCGCGAGCGCGTCCCGGGCGGCACCGGTCAGGAC
>NZ_JBSHKH010000074.1:0-40347 GCF_053643595.1 Streptomyces sp. NPDC055506
GGCGCGGCCCGGCGCGCCCGCCGGCGAGACGATCGAATTCGACTGGAAGGACGGCGCAATCTACCCCGGCACGTCGCGGAAGTTCTGGCTCCACGTGCCGATGGGCTACAGCCCTGCCGAACAGTTCCGGCCGACGCCGATCGAGGTTCCGCCGGGTCGCCGCGTTCCTGTCCAGCTTCACGCAGATGACCGGCGGCAACCCCGCGGGCGGCACCGAGGGCAGTACCGCGGGTTAGGGGGATGGCGGGAGGGCATTGCCCTGCGCGGGCGCCCGTCCGGGGCCACTACTGCTCCTCGTGGTGACGATCTGGGCGATGAAGAGGCTCGGTCGACAGCAATGACCAGCGCCTGTCGTGTCGTCGGCTTCTCAGGCGCTCTGGCGTGATGCGAGCCACTCGTCGTGGGTGCGTCGCACTGAGGTCCACAGAGCCGCCATGGCTTCGTCCGGCACGTCGTCGAAGGACAGGTCGAATTCACTCTCGAGCACGTCCACCCACTCGGGGAGGGACTCACACGTGTGCTTTGTGACGTCACTACCGTTGGCGTGCGTGAGGACGCATCCGCGCATCAGTGTCACTCCCTCCGCGTGGCGTCGCTGCGCGGTTATGACCTTCGCGTACCCCGACTCGGGAGAGGTCGCGTTGAAGTGGTGCCGCTTGGCGAAGACGTTCATCTCGACAGGCTGGTCGACAAGGATCACCCCTGTGACCCAGCCCGAGGGGTCATGGGTCAGCCGCCAGTCTCCTGGGCCTTCAGGCTCGACGGCTTCCATCCCGAACCGCATCGGCCCCTGCGTATAAGCGCCTTGGACGAGCGGCACGGGGTCGTACAGGGCGTCGCCCAGGCCGACGTCGACCCACCAGCGACCGCTCGGACTGGTGTCGGACGGAAGACCTTCGGCGATGATCGTGGTGTGGTTGAGCAGCGTGTCCTTGTCCGGTCCGGACTCCAGATAGACGCCGGCCACGTTGAGACTGACCTGGTAGCCGAGTTCCGTGAGCAGCGTGTGGAACGCGCTGTTGAGCTGGAAGCAGTAGCCCCCGCGTCGAGTGGTGGCGATCCTCTGCGCGCACTCGACCGGGTCGATGCCCCATCCCTGCGCGAGGTGTATCCAGAACGTGTCATACGGGACTCGCTCGACGTGTGCGCGATGCAGACGGGCCAACGCCTCGGCCGACGGCGGTTCAGCCTCGACACCGAGGCGCTTCAGGTACAGGTCTGCGGTGGAGTTCATGAGGACCTCTGGATCTGGTTCGGAACGACGCGGATGACCGCGACGGCGGCGGTACCGAGGGCAGTGCCGCGGTCGTGGGTGATGGTGGGACAGTGCCTTCCGCGGGTGCCCGCGCGGGGTGGGCGTGGGCAGCGCCGCGGTGCTCATCAGTCGGTGACGCCGCCGTAGGCGATGACCTTGGTGGGGCGCAGCCGGACGGCGAGCTCGCCGGGGACGGCGTTGCGCTTGCCGAATTCCTCGGCCCGGTCCTGGCTCATGTACCGGGCGCTGGCCTGGAAGGCGACGCCGGCCTGGGGTCAGCGGTCATCCGGGGGCGGCGGTTGCACGCGACGGTGCCCAGGACGAGGTGGTGGGACTGGTCGACGAGCTCGGCGACCAGGTCTGCGGTCGCGGGCTGGCTCCCCGGCGGGGAGACCCTGCCCGCGGCGTACGAGCGATCGGCGTCGGCCGGAACCTTCGGCGTCAGTCGGCTCTCGCCGCCACGTCGTTCTTCGGCCGGTCGCCGGACGCGTCCTTTGCCGCACGTCCGTACCGACTGACGGGAGGGCTGAAGAGCGAGCCGCGTCGGCCAGGACGAGCTCAGTGGTGCTGAGGCTGAGGAGTGCGTCCCCGGGGTCGCAGCCGGCGCCCGGCCGGTGCGGTTTCCGGCAGGCCGTGCAGAACGGGCACGACAGCGAGCGCGATGGCGGCGACCAGGGCGCCGGGGACGAGGGCCCAGCCGGTGGAGTCGACCAGGGCCTGAGAGGCGTACGGGGTGAGGCCGCCGAAGATCGCGGTGGCGGCGGTGGCGCCAAGGGCGAGGCCGCTCAGGCGCTGCGCGACCGGGAACTGCTCGGCGATCGCGGAACAGGCGACCGCGCTGATCCCGCCCGCGACGCAGGCCAGGACGACCGCCCCGGTCAGTGCGGCGGCGAAGCTGCGCTGGGCCATCAGGCCGAACATGGTCAGCGGCAGCACCACCGCCAGAGCGCCGAAGAGCAGCAGCACGGGGCGGCGTCCGATGCGGTCGGACAAGGCACCGGCGAGCGGCGTGACGAGGACGACCGCGACGGCGGCGAGGGTGGACAGCCACAGCGAGTCGGACTCGCCGAAGCCGCCGACGGAGCCGAGGTAGGTGGGGACATAGGAAATGCCGACGTAGTACGTGACCGAACCGAGGGCCGAGATCGCGAACGTGCGGTAGAGCGCGGGGCGCTGGGTGCGCAACGTGACCAAGAGCGGGCTCTGCTCCCGCGGAATTTCCAGCTGCTTCTGGAACTCGGGCGACTCCCGCATGGTGGAGCGGGCGATCAGGACGGTGCCGGCAAGGAGCGCGCCGAACAGGAACGGGATGCGCCAGCCCCACGCGTCCAGCGCGGACGCGGAGGTGAGGGTGACGGTGAGGGCGGCCACGGCGGCGGCGAGCAGCGCGCCGATCTGGCTGGCGGCGGAGGCGAGCGAGGCGACCAGGCCGCGGCGCCGGGGTTCGGCGCCTTCGACCAAGTAGGCGGTGACCCCGGTGTACTCACCGCCGACCGCGAGGCCCATCACGCAGCGCAGTAGCAACACCAGAGTTCCGGCGGCGGCGCCGATCTGCGCATCGGTGGGCAGCAGCGCAGTGGCCAGCATCGCTGCGGTCATCACCGCCATCGACATGAGCAGCACCTTGCGCCGGCCGATGCGGTCCCCGACATGTCCGAAGACCATCGCGCCGAGCGGACGCATCAGGTAGGCGACGGCGAAGACCGCGAGGGTGACCAGGAGCGAGGAGGAGCCGGAGCCGAAGAAGACCCGGGAAAGCACCGTGGTCATGTACAGGTACAGCGTGAAGTCGTACCACTCCACGACGGTGGACAGCGCCGCCACCACGATCGAGGAACGGGGAAGGGCGGCTGCCGTCGGGGCGGGCACAGCGGAGTCCATGGAACTGCCTTCAGCGAATAGCGATGCCAGATGGGGCGGTGGCACTCGGACAAACATCCGGGCCTTCACCAACGTAACATCGATTCGATGTGCACCTCGAATCGATGTGAGATGCTGGAGGCATGCTGGAACTCGCGATCCTCGGCTCCCTCGCCGAAGGCCCCCTTCCTGGCCATGAGCTGCGCCGCCGCGTCACGGCACTGACCGGTTACAGCCGTCCGGTCAGCGACGGCACGCTCTATCCGGCGCTGAACCGGCTCACCAAGGCCGGACTGATCGAACGGCACCCCGCCCCCGAGTCAGGCGGCGGCCGCTACGTGCTGAATCTGACCGCCACAGGTCGCGAGGACATGCTGCAACGCCTCCGCGAACCCGCCGACCACGAGATCAGCGACCTCGCCCGCTGGTTCACCATCCTGGCGTTCCTCTCCCTGCTGCCCGACACCGCCGAGCAGCACGCGGTCCTGCGCCGCCGCCTGGCATTCCTCGAGACCCCGTCGAGCTTCTTCTATGAGGACGAAAAGCCCGTCCGAGCCGAGCAGACCGACGACCCCTACCGGCGCGGCATGCTGCTCATCGCCCGCGCCATGACCCGATCCGAACGCGCCTGGTTGCACGAGACCTTGGACGCCAGACCCGCCGAGGGGGCGTGACACGAAAGCGCTGAGCGTCGTGAACAGTCGCTGGATCTCGTTGCAGGTGAGCGGGATCAAGCCGTCCGGGCGGGGTGGCCGGCGTGTTCGTCAGCGCGAACGCCAGCGGGGAAGGCGTGAGCGAGCATGGCCAGGGTGACCCAGCGAGACTACGAGGTGAAGCGGCGGACCTGGTGTTCGTCCAGTCCGGCCGGGCCCTTTCCGGACTGAAAGGTCTCCTCCAGCGGCCATCTCGACCCGGCGACGCGGACCAGCGTGGTCGGGGGCACCGGGGTCGGCGACCAGCAGCGGTAGTAGGCCAGTTCGCCAGTGGTGCGATTGCGGCGGATCAACGGCTGGCGGCTGCCGACCCGGGGTTCGGCCAGGTCGATGACGGCCCAGTCGTAGAAGTGGTGTCCCTTGGCGCCAGCCCCGGCCGACAGCTTCTGCCAGGTCCGCCTCGGCACCTTCGCGGCCAGGGCATCGGCTCGGAACTTCCCCGCGCGGGTGGTGACTCCTCGTCGCTCAGCTGCTCCAGCACGTACTCACGCACGTCATCACGCACCCGGCCGGCATCCCACCTCGCCCGGCCGAACAGGTGCTGCATGCCGTCCGGACTCGCCTCACCCGGCCCACTCGGCGATCGACCAGCAGTTCTTGCGCGGCAGGGCCCCAGCATCAACTCCTTCACCCGGCGCCGGGGCTCAACCCGCCAGAACCGGCCAGCTTTCCGGGACATCAGCACCTCGAACGCCTCCTGCCAGCGGGCAGGGTCTACGCTGTGACCTGCGACCACCGCATAATCTTCAGTCTTCACACACCGATGTTCACCCGCCGGCTCGTGCCAGGAGGACACATGCAACGCGGCGAAGTCTGGTGGGTCGACTTCGACGAGCGACGCCCGGTGGTGCTGCTGTCGGACGAGGAGTCATCCGGGTTCCAGGCGATGCAGGTCGTCGCTCCAGCGGGCGTCGACATCAGCGGCCTCGGCGTTGAGGTGGCCGTGGGCCCCCTGGAAGGAGTGCCCTTCGAAGGCGTGCTGCGGTTGGCGTTCCCGCGTCCAGGCTTTACTCCTTGCACATGGCTGACCACCGTGGCCCGGGACGACCTGATCGAGCGGGCGGGCGTGTTGTCCTCCGCGAAGCTCAGCGAGGTTGGAGAAGCCCTCCATGCCGCTGGACAGAGCAGGGAGTGGACCCCGATGACGGCTGCCAGACTCCACGAGATCAAAGATGCCCGCCGTCTCGGAGGACTCGATGAGTAGCGGACGCCTCTGCTGCCCAGCTCGATCTCGTCGACGACCGACGCACCGTCCTTGAGCGTGCCCTCCAGGACGGTCACGGCCGCGGCGCGTCCGGAGTCGACCTTCGGCGAGACGAGGTAATCACCCACCCGCTTGCCGGTCGCCGCGTCGACGATCTCGAAGGTGCCGGTGACGCGGTCGCCGTCCTTGTCGGAGAACGTGTCCCGCAGTGACGTGACCGTCACCTGGGCGGATTGCTGGTGGCGTTGGCGGAGTTGACCCGCTTCCACTGCCCGACGGCGGACTCGTCTGCGGCCCTCAGGCCCATGCTGGACTGCGGCGCCTTGGAGGAAGCCCACGTCTGCACGAGTGAGGTCACGTCGGCGTTGATCCACCCGGCTGCGCCGCACTTCGGGTTGCCCTTGGTCTGGGTGGACGTCGCGTGCTGGGTGTGCAGGGTGGGCTGGGACGTCCAGCGGCTCGAGACCGATGCCTTGTCGGCCGACCCGACCGTCCAGGGCTGCGGCTTGCAGTCGGTGTTGCCCGAGTGGAAGTTCCACAGACTGAGCTCGGCGTTCGTCACCAGGGCGTCAGCGAGCGGAGCCGTTCCCCAGGTGATGAAGGACCGTGCGGTACGCGGGGTGCCGCCTGCGTTCTTGGTGCCCGGGTTGCCGAGGTCCAGCTCGGTGTCGGTGGACCAGTCGCGGGCTTCTCCCTGCTGGACGTAGGTGTCGAAGGCGTTGCTGAGGACGGACGTCGAGGGGTCGACGGTGACCGGGTACCGCGTCGTGGGGTCAGCCAGGAATGCGGGGTCCGGCGTGACCCACGAGGTCGATCGAGGAGCCATGCTGCTTCACCTGCATCGCCACCGGTACGCGGCGGGTGTGCTCGCCGGACCGAGACGGCCGTACGGGTCGTACGGCTCCCGGTCCGCGTCGGCCACGTCCGCCCGATAGGCGGCCTCCGACTCGGCGTCCTCGGCGGCCCGCTCCTCCGGAGTGAGCGCGGTGCAGCGGGCTCTTCCTGCTCGCGCTACGCCTGGGTCCGAGCGCTGCGGTAGCCGGCCCAGACGTGCACGGCGTCGTTGGGTCCCCAGCAGCCGCGCAAGCCCCCGGCCGCCGTCGAGGCTCTGGCGGTCGGCCGTGCGGGCGCATCGGCCGCCTGCACACGCTGCGGCGGGGGTCGCCGCTGCCGCGCCACCCGTCGCGGCGGGGGCATTTCCTCCAGTGGAGCGGGTGATTACTCCGTATTAGAGTGAAATGGTCCGCATCATTCAGGGCACCGCTTTCCGACGCTCCGGGTGCCGATGACGTCCGTTGCGTCGCGACGTTCCGATTCCTTCGCAGCGGAGATGGTGACGATGGCGCGGGACTCCGTGTTCCACGCGCCGCGGGCCGGTTCCTCGGCCACGACAGGCGCAGAGACCCCCTCTTGGTACGGCGCACCCGCCGCCGGGAGTTACGACCCGGCGGCGGTGGACTGGGAGGGCCTGCGCGGGAGGCTCGAAGGGACGTTGCTCCGGCCGGACGATGTGGGATTCGACGACGCCCGCAAAGGCTTCAACCCGCTGCACGACGACCATGTTCCGGCCGCGGTGGCGCAGTGCGCGTCCGCGGCGGATGTGGCTGAGGCCGTGGTGGCCGCGGGCGGCCGGGTGCCGCTGGCGGCGCGCAGCGGCGGCCACTCCTACGTCGGGTATTCGGCGCCGCACGGCGGCCTGGTCATCGACCTGCGCCGGATGTCCCAGGTCGACGCCACCGAGGACGGCAGCGTGACGGTCGGGGCCGGCGCACCGCTGCGGACCGTCTACAGCGCCGTGGGGCAGGCCAACCGCTGCCTGCCCGCCGGATCGTGCTTCACCGTCGGGATCGCCGGCGTCACCCTCGGAGGCGGGATCGGGGTCCTGCAACGCAAATTCGGCCTGACCTGTGACCATCTGACCGCCGCGGAAGCCGTCACCACCGATGGCCGCGTCCTGACGGCCACGGCGGCCGCTACCCCCGATCTCTTCTGGGCCCTGCGCGGTGGCGGAGGGGGCAACCTCGCCATCGTCACCCGCTTCACCTTCGCCACCGACCCGGCCCCCGCCCTGACGGTCTTCGTCCTCACCTTCCCTGAGGGCAAGGTGACCGAGATCCTCACCGCCTGGCAGCCCTGGATCGCCGGTGCCCCCAGGGAAATGTGGGCCAACCTGAACATCTCCGGTGGCAATCCGCCCAGCTGCCGGGTAGCCGGCTGCTTCGTCGGCCCCAGCACCGCCTGCTACCCGCTACTCGACGACCTGATTCTCCGCGCAGGCGTCGTACCCACCCGCCGCAACATCCAGGACCGCGACTATTTCAACGGCATGCGCTTCTTCTCCGGCAGGCCCCTCCGCGAGTCGTTCGTCGCCTCCTCCCGGATCCTCACCACCCCAACCCCCGACCCCCAGGCCCTGACGCGCCTGCTCACCGGCCGGACTGGCACCAACCTCATCTTCGATCCGCTCGGCGGCGCGGTCGCCGACACTGTCACCGCCCAGACCGCCTTCCCGCACCGCAACGCCTTCGCCACAGCGCAGATCTACGCCTCCGCCACCACGGCCTCCGAACCCGACGTCACTCGCAATGTTGCCGAGATCATCGCCGGACTCGGCGCTTTGGGTATCGGTGGTGGATACGTCAACTACATCGACCCCGACCTTCCCGACTGGCCCACCGCCTACTACGGCCCCAACCTCCCCCGCCTCCGCTCCATCGCTCACGACTACGACCCCGACCATTTCTTCGACTTCCCGCAAAGCCTCCACCACGCCTGAACCAGGTGGGGCCCGGAGACCTGCCGCCGATCCCTGCCGGCGTCCTGTTCCGGAAGGTCGCGAACTCGTCCGCGGTGGCCTTCCGGAAGCCGCCCTGGAGTTCACCTGGTGGGCGGGACCGCCCCATGGATCCCGCCCGTTCACGGTCAAGGACTGAACTGGCGCGGGCAGCCGATCGACGTGTCAGTCAGGCAGTCGGTCCAGCAGCCACTCGCCGAGTTCCTGGGTGATGGCGGTGTGCGCCGTTGTGGCGGAGGAGCAGATGAACTCGTCGAACTCGCTCTCCTCCGGGGGCAGTTCGTCGATGTTCGCGTAGAGGTCCTTCTGCTGGTCGATGTCGCGGATCGCGACCGCGCTGACTGAGGGGACGAAGCAGACGCTCTCGTGCCGCGGATCGACCTCGGCGCCGGCCTTCTTCAGCGTGTCGGCGAGGATGCCGTAGGAGCGGAGGGTGCCGCCGGGGGCGCCGTCCAGTTCGGGGAAATCGTTCGTCGTGATCGTCTTCTCGGCCGGGGGGAACCTCCGCTTCAGCTCGGCGACGATGACGTCCTTGCCCTGCGCCTGGGTGTAGAAGGTCGTGCCCGGGTAGATCCGCTCGACCTTCAGGGCGGTCTCGCCGGGTGGGATCGTCAGGCCCGTGCCATTGCCACGGCCGTTGGCGAGCGCCAGTTTGAGGGGGATGGCCGGCCAGCCGCCGATCCGCGCCAGTTCCTCCAGGAACTGTTCGCGCTCGGGGGCGATCCCGATCTCCCCGGTCTCCGGGTCGTAGTGCCGCCAGAGCATCTGCCGGGCGGCCGGGCTGTTCATCTGCCGGGCGAAGGGGTTCTGGACCGGGATGAAGTGTGCGAACGCCTGGAGGCCGACGGGCACGACGGCGCCGCGGTGCGGGCTGTCGTAGGAGAAGTACAGACGGGTGCGGTGGTCCATCCGCCGCATCTCCATCTTGGCGAGGGTGTAGCGGGTGACCAGGCCGCCCATGCTGAAGCCGCCGACGGTCAGCGGTGCGTCGCCCAGTTGCTCGGCGGTGGTGCGCAGGATGGCCGCCATCGCGGCTTCGGCGTTGTCCAGGACCGAGGCGGAGCGCTCGTCGAATCCGAGCAGGATGACGTCGCGGCCCCGGCGGCGCAGTTCGCTCAGAAGGGGGTAGTCGCGGTCGAGACCGGCGTACAGCAACTTCAGGTCGCTCTTGCCGAGGTTGAAGCCGTCGGCCATGATCACCGGCCGGGTGATTCCTCGGTTGCCTTCGCCGTAGAAGGCATGTGCGAAACCGTTCGGCAGTTCCCACTGCTCGTCGGGTTCCGGGACCGGATACGGCAGCGGGGCCGACGGCTCAGCACTCACGGGGGCGGCGAGCGTGAACTCCCCGACGGTCCGCTCGGCCTGCTCCTGCTCGGACAAGGTCGTCTCCTTCCGTGCGCGCGCATGGCACAGCAGCCCGCTCCGGAAGCGGACTGAAGGACTGTGAGCGGCGCGAAGACAGATCCATCGTCAGAGGTGCGGTCACCGGCCGGACATGAAATGCCCGGCACTTCATCCGTACGAAGGGATCGGGGGTGAGGGGCGAATACGTTCGGTGCGCCGCCCGTTCGGCCCAGAGGCAGTGCGTTCTCCAGAAGTCGCCATGGCCTTCGCGTCAGAGCAGGCCGTCACCCACGTCCGCCGCAGCCGCACCGTCGTGTGATGCGGCATCAAGCCAAAGTCATGTCGGCCGTCTTCCGGGATCGGCACCCCGCTCATATCCTCGGGCGCCGATGTTACCGATGGTAAGGGGTGGCGATGAGCGGCACCACGCGAAGAAGTTTCCTGGGCACTGCCGCGGCCGCCGGCGGTGGGGTCGCTCTTGGAACGCCCCAGCGGGCTTCGGCCGAGAGCGGTGCGGCAGTGCGGACCGTGGCCGTGCTGGGCGGGGGTGTCGCCGGGCTCACCGCCGCTCACGAACTCGCCGAGCGCGGCTTCCGGGTCACGGTCTACGAACGCAAGGCGCTGGGCGGCAAGGCCCGCAGCATGGACGTGCCGGACAGCGGCACGGGCGGTCGTCGGCCCCTGCCAGGAGAGCACGGCTTCCGCTTCATCCCCGGCATTTATCACAACCTGCCCGACACCATGCGGCGCATCCCGTTCCCCGGCAACCCGGGCGGTGTCCACGACAACCTCGTCGCCCCCAAGGAGATGCTGTTCGCCCGGTCGGGCGGCCGTGAGGACATCCGGCTCCCGCTGCCCGGGCACGGTGACGCCCCGGCCGAACTCACCCCCGACGAGATCCGTCGCGCCCTCACCGCGGTCCTGGACACGGCCTTCAACCTCCCCCTCCACGAGGCCCTCTACTTCGCCAACCGCTTCCTGGTCTTCCTCACCAGCTGCGACGAGCGCCGCGACGACGTATGGGAGCGGACGCCATGGTGGGAGTTCGTACGGGCCGGACAGATGTCCGACGACTACCAGCGGATCCTCGCCGTCGGCATCACCCGCAACATCGTGGCCACCAAGGCGGAGGAGGCCAGCACCCGTACGGTCGCCACTCTGATGGAGGCCTTCATCTTCAACCTCCTCGGGCGGGGCGCGGACGGACCGCTGGACCGCATCCTCAACGCGCCCACCAACGAGGCCTGGATCGACCCGTGGGTGACTTACCTGAGGTCACTCGGGGTCGAGTTCCGCGTCGGCTGGACCGTACGGGACCTGACTCTGGCCGGCGGTGAGATCGCTGGGGCTGTCGTGGAGGACCCCGGAGGCGCGCGCCGGACCGTTACCGCCGACCACTACATTTCGGCGATGCCGGTCGAGCACGCCCGCCGTACCTGGAACTCCGCCGTACGCGCCGCCGATCCCCAACTGGCCGAGTGCGACCGGCTGGAGACGGACTGGATGACGGGCATTCAGTTCTATCTGACCGAACGTACGCCGATTCTGCACGGCCACCTCAACCTGATCGACTCCCCATGGTCGCTGACCGCGATCGCCCAGGCCCAGCACTGGCCTGGCCACGACTTCCCCGCCGACTTCGGCGACGGCACCGTCGCGGACTGCCTGTCCGTGGACGTCTCCGAGTGGGACCGGCCGGGCATCCTGTACGGCAAGACGGCCAAGCAGTGCACCCGTGCCGAAGTCGCCCGTGAGGTCTGGGCGCAGTTGAAGGCGGCGCTCAACGACAGCGGCCGTACGGTCCTGAAGGACTCCGTGCTGCACTCCTGGTTCCTCGATCCGGCCGTGGACGGACTGGGCACCCCGAACCCGGTCAACGAGGAGCAGCTGCTCATCCATCCGGTGGGGACGTTCCACCACCGGCCGCGGTCGGCCACGAAGATCCCCAACCTCTTCCTGGCCGGCGACTACGTGGCCGTGCCCATCGATCTCGCCACCATGGAGGGCGCCAACTCCTCGGCCCGGCAGGCCGTCAACGCCCTGCTGGAACGGATCGGCTCGACCGCCGAGCGGTGCACCGTGACGCCGTTGTACCGGGCCCCGGAGATGGAGGCACTCAAGCGGCACGACCGCACCCGCTACCTCCTCCGGCTGCCGAATCTCTTCGACGTCGGCTGAACGCCCTCCGCGTCCCACCGCGGACGTGTCGGAGAGCGGCGTGTCAGAGCCAGCGCTTCTTGCGGAAGACCAGGTAGACGAGGGCGACCAGGGCCGCGGTGGTGATCAGGATCGTCGGGTAGCCGAACAGCCAGCGCAGCTCGGGCATGTGGTCGAAGTTCATGCCGTAGACGGCCGCAATGGCCACGGGGATGGCGATCAGGGCGGCGGCCGCGCTGATCCGGCGCACGTCGTGGTTCTGCTGGACGCTCGTCTGCGCGAGGGCCATGGTCAGGGCGTTGTCGACGAGTTCGGTGAGCACGGTGACCCGTTCGGCGGCCTGGGCCAGGTGGTCGGCGACGTCACGGAAGTACGCGGCCAGCTCCCGGTCCACGCCCGGGACGCGACGCTCGGCGAGGTCGGCCAAGGGCTGGGCCAGCGGCGTGACCGTGCGACGCAGCTCGAGGAGCTCGCGTTTGAGCTGGTAGACGCGGCCGACGTCGTGTCTGGCGTCCGGCGAGAAGGCGTCGAACTCGACCTGGTCGACGTCCCCCTCCAGGGCGGTGACGACGTCGAGGTACTGGTCGACGACCGTGTCCGCGATCGCGTGCAGCACCGCGACCGGGCCGTGGGCCAGACGCCCGGGGTCGGCTTCCAGGGCGGTGCGGACACCGCTCAGGTGCCGGGCGGGGTCGTGGCGTACGACGACGATGAAGTCGCGGCCGACGAAGGCCATGATCTCGCCGGTGCCGACGATGTCGGTGGTGGGCGTCAGCTCCTCGTGTTCGAGGTAGACGGCGGTGCGCAGGACGAGGAACAGGGTGTCGTCGTAGCGCTCCAGCTTGGGTCGCTGGTGGGCGTGGAGGGCGTCCTCGACAGCGAGCGGGTGCAGACCGAAGGCCCGGGCGACGATCTGGAGCTGGTCGGCGGTCGGGGCGTGCAGGCCGATCCAGACGAATCCGCCAGGGGTGGTGCGGGTGACGTCCATGGCCTCGTCCAAGGGCAGGCGTCCGGGCCTGCGGCGCCCGTACTCGTACAGGGCACAGTCGACGACGGGGATCGCTTGCCGAGGCGTGTCGTGGGCCGTCATGGCTCACCTCCTTGCGGGACGCGGGTGGCGCGCGTGCCGCGATTACCACCTTTGCACGGAAGTGTGAGCAGCGTCCTGCGACGAGGAGCGGGCGGCGGCGGTGGGGGGAGGTCCCCCGTCGACGGCCACCAAGGTGTGGCCGCCCGTGCGATTGACGGGCAGGACGAGGTACAGCGCGCTGCCCGCCGGGCCGGCGATGGCCCGGCCCGGCCCGGCTCCATGGTGGTGCGGGGATGCGTACCGGGGCTCTCCGGTGACTCTACGCCCGGCTCGCGGGGTGCTCCGACCCTTCCTGACGGGACGCGGACGGCGATCGAACCGATGCTGACGGATCCCCTACACCACGGGCCGGGACCTGGGAGTACGCCGTTCCAGGCGGGCCGGGGGCAAGCGGCTGGGCCGCGTACGTGATGCGGACGACGCCGTCCTCGTGGCGCTCCGTCCTGCCCAGTACGCCGAAGACGCCGCGCAGGAGGTCCGGGGTCAGGACCTCCAGTACGGGTCCGGCCGCCACCACCTCGCCCTCGTGGAGGACGACGAGGTGATCGCAGAGCCGGGCGGCGAGGTCGAGGTCGTGGAGAACCGCCAGGGTGGTGATCCCGGTGCTGCGGATCAGGTCCAGGAGTTCGAAACGGGCGCGGATGTCGAGGTGGTTGGTGAGTTCGTCCAGGACCAGGAGGTGCGGGCGCTGGGCGAGGGCGCGGGCCAGGAGGACACGTTGGCGTTCGCCGCCGGAGAGGGTGGCGTAGTCGCGGTCCGCGAAGGGCGCGACGCCGCAGCGGTCGACCGCCTCCGTCACGGCCCTGCGGTCCTCGGTGCCGTCCCGGCCCATGAGGCCGTGGTGGGGTGTGCGGCCCAGGGCGACGATCTCGGTCACGGTCAGGCCGGTGGTGGTGCCGGCGTCCTGGAGCACGGCTGCCGTACGGCGGGCGGCGGTGCGCGCGGACAGCTCCCAGACGTCGTCGTCCCCCACCCTGACGACGCCGTCCGCCGGGCGCAGTGAGCGGTAGACGGTGCGGAGCAGGGTGGACTTGCCGCTGCCGTTGGGCCCCACGAGCCCGACGATGTCGCCCTTGGCGGCCTCCAGGTTCACCTCGCGGAGGATCGGCTTGCGGTCCAGGGTGATGTGGAGATTGTCCACGGTCAGTTTCATACAGCGATCTTTTTCATACGGTGTCCAAGCCCTTGTCGCGGCGCAGCAGCCAGAGGAAGAACGGGGCGCCGAGCAGGGCGGTGAGGATGCCCAGCGGCAGTTCGTTGGGGCGGTTGACGGTCCGGGAGAGCAGGTCCACGACAACCAGATACACGGCTCCGAGGAGTGCGGTCAGGGGTAGCAGCCTGCGGTGGTCGGCGCCCACGGTGAGGCGGACCAGGTGGGGGATCATCAGGCCGACGAAGCCGATGCCGCCGGCGACGGCGATGACGGTGCCGGTGAGCAGCGCGCTGATGACCAGCAGGACGGTGCGCAGCCGGTTGACGTCCACGCCGAGCGCGGTGGCGGACTCGTCTCCGGCCAGCAGGGCGTTGAGCCGCCGCCCGAAGAGGGTCAGTACGACGGTGCTCGTCAGGACCACGACGGTGACGGTGGGCAGTTGGTCCCACTGGGCGCCCGCGACGCTGCCCAGCATCCAGAACATCACCGTCCGCAACTCGGTGGGTGTGGCCAGCAGTTGAACGAAGCTGGTCATCGACAGCAAGACGTAGCCGACCGCTACTCCGGCCAGGACCAGGCGGGTGGGGGCCAGGCGGCCCCGCCGCTGTCCGAGGGCGAAGACCAGGGCCCCGGCCGCCAGGGCACCGACGAACGCGGCACCCGACACCCCGAGGCCGGCCAGCCCGCCGAGTGCGGCACCGCCGAGGGTGATGACCAGTACGGCCCCGAGCGAGGCGCCGTAGGAGAAGCCCAGGACGATCGGGTCGGCGAGGGGGTTGGAGACCAGGGTCTGGAGGACCGCCCCGGCGATGGCGAGGCCCGCGCCGACCAGGGCGGCCAGGGCGACGCGGGGCGCCCGGAAGCTCCAGACGATCTGATCCGTCGCCGGGTCGGCGGTGGCGCCCTGCCCGGTGACGTGGTGCAGGAGGATCCGCCACACGTCGGCCACCGGGATGGTCACCGCCCCGATGCTCACCGCCACCACCATGACGGCGACGAGGACGACCAGCAGGACGCCTACGGCGAGGGACAGCCGCAGGCCGTTCAGGCCTTGTCGGGGTGCAGCATTCCGGCGATCTTCTCCACGGCCAGGTCGTTGCTCGGGCCGAGGTACATCGAGTCCGACAGCGCCACGTACTTCTTGTTCTTCGCGGCCGGCCAATGGGGGAACTCCTTCAGCAGTTTCTCGGCGTAGGCCGCCGGGTCTGGGTCGTTGTAGCCGATGACGACGAGGGCGTCGACGTCGGTGGCGGCCACCTTCTCCTTGCTCAGGTCGGCGAAGGAGGTCTTGGAGGCGTTCTCGAAGGCGTTGGTGCCGCCGGCTCGGGCGAGGATGTCGTTGTAGATGCCCTTGGCGACGACCGAGCTGAAGTCGTTGCCGCCCATGGTCATGTTGGAGAACAGGACCATGACCTTGGGCTTCTTCTCCCCCTTCACCTTGGCGGAGACGGCGGCGATGTTCTTCTCCGAGGCGGCGATCAGCTTCTCGGCGCGGTCGCTCTTGCCGAAGACCCTGCCCATGTCGCGCAGCAGCGTGTAGCTGTCGGCGATGGTCATCTTGGAGGTGTCCTGGTCGCAGCCCTGCGGGGAGACGTAGGTGTCGGCACCGACCTGCCCCAGCTGCTCGCGGGTGGCGAAGCCGTTCTTCTCGTCGAAGCCGTAGGACGTCGTGGACAGCACCAGGTCGGGGCGCAGGCCGATCATCGCCTCACGCGGGATGTCATAGGCGTCGTTGAGCTTGACGTCCCCGTCGGGCAGCGCCTTGATCGCCTTGGCGCGGCCGGGGACCTCGGACATGCCGTAGCTCTGCTGGTTGGCGACGATCTTGTCGCCGAGGCCCAGGGCGAGCAGCGTGGAGACCTCGGCGACCGAGGCTCCGTTCATGACGACGACGCGGCCGGGCGGCTGGGTGAACTTCTGAGACACCCCGCAGTTGTCGAGGGTCACGGGGTAGCCGGACCGCGCGGCGGCCGCGTTGCCGTCCGTGGCGCCGTCCTTGTCCGTCGAGGCGTCGGCGCATGCCGTGGTGATGAGGCAGAAGGCACCGGCCAGGGCGACGGCGACCGGCCGTTTCGTCGGCATGCTTGCTCCTTGTTGCGGGCTGTTCGTGAGTGTGGTGGGTTCTGGTGCAGTAGTCGGAGGGCTGAGCCCGGGAGTTCCCGGCGAGGTCACCTACTCTGCTGGAAGTGGGAGTTGACCCTGCTTACGGACCGGGGCGGGCAGCGCTCCGGTGGCGACGCAGTGATCGAGGTAGCGGAAGACCATGTCCCGGTCGACGGAGGGGTACGTGATGCCGCTGCCGCGCAAACCGTTCACGACGTTGTCCGCACGGACACGCCCCAGGCGCAGGTCGGGTTCGGCGCCCCAGGAGTCGAAGAAGGCGAGCGTGGTCGCCGCCGCGCCGGACATGTGGGGAAGCTCGGCACGCCACTGGTCCAGCGGCATGCTCCGCAGGGTGTAGCCGTACTCCCCCAGCCAGTCATAGACATCACTCAGCCGCACGGGGGCGCCGTGGGCGTGGTTGAACACCCCCACTGCTGAAGGAGGTTGATTGAAGCAGAGGTGCACCAGGGCCTTCGCGACATGGTCGACCGGCGTCCAGACCTCCTCCTCGAACAGATCGGGCACGATGCCCGCCGGAACCCCCGCGCGCAGCACGCTCCACAGGAAGTCCCGCTCGTTCACGTAGCCGGTGGCGGACGGGCCGACGACGCGGCCCAGCCGGTGCACGGTGACCGGCATCCCCCGCTCGGCGGCTTGTTCGAGCAGGCGCTCGGCCGCCCACTTGGACTGCTGGTAGCCGTAGCGCAGTCCGGGGTGGGGCGGCAGGAACTCCTCCGGTACCTCGGGACTGAGGGCGAGGGGCGGGGCGACGGAGAGGGTGGAGATGAAGTGCAGGGGGGCCGACCGTACGGCCGCCATGCGCAACAGGTCCTTCGTGGAGCGGGTGTTGGCGGCGCGGAGGCTGGCGTAGTCACGCATGATGCTGACGGTCGCCGCATTGTGGAGGATCGCCCCGCAGGTGCGGGCAAGGTCGCTGAACGTCTGTTCGTCCACGCCGAGTCGGGGGCGGGCCAGGTCCGCGCATACCGCCGTGATGCGCTTCTTCGCTGTGTCGGGGAGGTGGATCCGGTGGGTTTCCAGGGCTTGGTGAAGGCGGGCGGTGGCCTCGGCGGAGCTTGGAGCGCGGACCGTGCAGACGACCTCCGTGTGGGTGCCGGTGAGGAGTTCGGTCAGCAGATGTACGCCGACGAAGCCGGTGGCGCCGGTGAGCAGGACCCTGTCCGGCGTGCCGTCCGTCCGAGGACTGTCGCCGGGCCGGATGTCCGGGTCGAGGACGGTGTCGGTGAGCAGGACCGTCGGAAGACCAGCGGCCGTCGACTGCCCCTGCCCCTCCAGGCACCGGGCCAGCCCGGCCGGGGTCGGGTGCTGGAACAGCCAGGCCACCTTCACCTCGCGGCGCAGTGCGACGCCGAGCCGGTTGGCGACCTGGATGGCTTGGAGCGACTGGGCGCCGAGGTCGAAGACGTCGTCCTGTGCGGACACGGCGGCCACGCCGAGCGTGCGCTGCCAGACGGCGGCGATGGTGCGCTCCAGCGAGCTGTGGGCCACTGCCACCTCCACCGCCACCGCCGACTCCTCGCCGGACGTGGCAAGCGCCGTCCTGTCGATCTTCCCGGAGCTCGTGCGGGGCAGGCGGTCCGGGAACTCGACGGCCGACGGGATCAGCGCGGCGGGCAGCACCGCGCGGAGCCGGTCCCGGATCGAGGCCACGGCCGGGGCGGGCCCGTCCGGGACGACGTACGCGCTCAGCCGCCGTGTTCCGTCGCCCAGTACCTGCCCGACGACAACGGCATCGCGGACTCCCGGATGAGTCACCAGGACACTCTCGACCTCGGCCGGGTGCACCCGGTGTCCGCTGATCTTGAACTCGGCGTCCGCACGGCCCAGATGGCGCAGCTGCCCGTCGTCGCCGATCCGCACCAGGTCACCGGTGCGGTAGGCGCGGGGCGCCCCGGGGAGTCGGTCGAGCGGGGCGAAACGGGAGGCGTCCGGGACCGGTTCCCCTCGGTAGCCGAGCGCCAGGTTGTCGCCCAGGAGGTGCAGTTCGCCGTCGGCGACCGCGGCGCGGGTGCCGGGGAGCGGCAGGCCGATGGGGACGTCCCCTGGGGCTAGGGAGGGGTCGTGGAGGTCGGCGACGGTGGCGACCACGGTGGCCTCGGTGGGACCGTAGGTGTTCAGCAGCCGGATCGATGTCCCCACGGCTTTGCGCCAGCCGTCGACCCGTGCCGGCAGGGCCGGTTCCCCGCCGATGACGACGGTGCGTACCTCGGCCGGCAAGGTCGCTGCACCGGTCGAGACGGCGTAGGCCAGTTCGTGCCAGTACGCCGTCGGCAGGTCGAGGAAGCTGATCCGCAGCCCGGCGCAGGCGTCAAGGAACCCGGGGACCGACTCGGTCATGTCGCCGGTGCGGACCACGAGGGTGGCGCCCGCGCAGAGGGTGAGGAAGAGCTCCTCGACGCTGGTGTCGAACTGGAGCGGGGCGAACTGCAGGACGCGGTCCCCGCGGTGGAGGCCGTAGCGGTGGGTGGCGCCGGACACGAAGTGTGCCAGGGCCCGGTGGCCGATCTCCACGCCCTTGGGGCGGCCGGTGGAGCCCGAGGTGTGGATGACGTAGGCGAGGCCGTCCAGCGTCGGTGCCGGTGTCGTCGGCGAGGCGGCCGCGGACTCGGGTTCCGGCTGGTCGAGTCGCAGAACCGTCCGGCCCGTGAAGTCGCCGGCGTGGGCGCCGGACGTCACCACGAGCGTGGGGCGGGCGTCGTCCAGCAGCTCGGCTCGGCGCGCCGGGGGCGCCGTCGGATCGAGCGGGCAGTAGGCCGCTTGGGACAGCAGGACACCGAGGACGGCGGTGACGGCCTCGATGCCGCGCGGCAGGGCTACGACCACCAGGTCGCCGTGGCCGACCCCGCGAGCGGACAGGCGGCCGGCGAGCGCGTGTGCCGAGTCGAGGAGTCGCGCGTAGGTGATGCCGCGCCCGTCATGCTCCACGGCGACGGATCCACCGCTTCGGGCCGCGTGGTCGGCGATCAGGGTGAGGACCGGACGCGCCGGGCCGGGCAGCGGACCTCCGTCCAGGACCTGGACCGCCTCGCGCGCACGCAGCTGCGCGAGCGGACGGTCGGGGGCGGCGACGGCTGCTTCGAGCAGGGAGAGCAGCCCCTCCTGGAACGTGGTGACGTCCGCCTCGTCGTAGAGGCCGGGGTTGGCGTCCACGGCGATGCGCAGGCATCCGCCCTCGGAGCGGTCGTAGACGTTGACGGACAGGTCGTCGACGGGGCCGGCGGAGACGTTGTGGACCGTGCTGCGGTGTCCGGCGAACCGCAGGTCGTACGCGAAGGGCATGATGTTGAGGCCCGGCCCGGACAGCCGGCGCTGTCCGCCGACGAGTCCGAGGTCGCGTCGCAGGTGCTCGTAGCGGTAGCGCTGGTGGGGCAGTCCGGAGCGGAGTTCGGCGGAGACCCGGGTGGCGAGGTCGCGCAGGCTGTCCGAGGGGGTGACGGTGACGCGCAGGGGCAGGATGTTGCGCACCATGCAGGGGACGCGCAGCGAGACGGAGCCGAGCCGTCCCATCGCCGGCAGGCTGAGGACGATCTCCGGGGCTCCGGTCGTGTGGTGCAGGTGAGCGGCGGTGACGGCCAGCAGGATTTCGGACCAGGTGACCTCGAGGTCGCGGGCGACGGCACGCAGCGGGGCTGTCCGAGCGGCGTCGAGGTCGGTCACCCGGCGGTGGAAGGTACGCGCGGGCAGGGCCGTGCGGCCGGCGGGTGTGGCCACGGGCGGCTTGTCCGCGTAGCGGTCCGTCCAGTGGGCGCGGTCCTGGGCGAAGCGGGGTGACTCGCGGTACGTCCGCTCCTCGTCCCGTACCGAGGCCAGAGTGCCGAAACCGCTGTCCTCGACCGGCTCGCCCGCCGTCAGGGCCGTGTAGACCTGGGCGACCCTGCGGGCGACCAGGGACAGGCCGAAGCCGTCGAGGGCGATGTGGTGGACGCGGTGGTACCAGAGGTACTCCTCCGGTGCGACGCGCAGCAGGGCGTGGCCGAAGAGGGGGCCGCGCGTCAGGTCGACGGGACGGGCCATGTCCTGGTCCATCCAGGCCAGCGCCGCCGCGTGCGGGTCGGGTTCGGTGCTGAGGTCCGCCATGTGCGGTCGCCAGTCGGTGACCGGGGCGTCGATCTGCCAGGGGCGGCCCTCATCGTCGACGACGAAGGCGACGTTCAGCGCCTCCGTCTCCGCGACCACGTGGCGCAGCGCCGCGTCGAAAGCGGACGGGTCCACCGGTCCGTGGATGTGCGCGTACTCGGCGGTGTTGTAGGCGGGACTGTCCGCGTCGAGCTGCTGGCCCGTCCAGATGCCTTCCTGGGCGGGCAGCAACGGGTGGCGCACCGCTGTCACGTGGTTCCTCCCCGAGGTGCGGAGAGCAGCTGCCACCACTGGGCGAAGGAGGTGCACTCGGCGAGGTCGACGAAGGTCACGTCCACGCCGGTCTCCCGCCACCGTTCGATGAGGGTGACGACGCGCAGGGAGTCCAGTCCCGCGTGGAAGGGGTTCTCGTCGAGGTCGACTTCGTCGGGCCGCTGGTGCAGGAACTCCGCCAGGTCGGCGCGGAAGCCCTCCAGCGTGAGGGGAGCGGGCATGTCGTTCTCTCTCGATGGGCCGTGGTGGCCGGTCAGTTGACCTTGCGTATGGAGTCGCCCCAGAAGCGGTCGCGCAGTTCCCGGCGCAGGATCTTGCCGCTGGGGTTGCGCGGGACGCTGTCGATGAACTCGTAGCGGGCGGGCAGCTTGAAGCTCGCCAGCCGCGGGACGAGGAAGGCGTGCAGATCGCGGGGCTTGGGCTGTTGCCCGGCCGTGGGGACGACGAAGGCGTGCACGTACTCGCCCCAGCGTTCGTCGGGGGCGCCGACGACGACCGCCTCGGCGACTGAGGGGTGGCTTTCCAGGACGTTCTCGATCTCGGCGGGGTAGACGTTCTCCCCGGCGACGAGGACGGCGTCCTTGATCCGGTCGCGGATGAAGAGGTAGCCGTCCTCGTCGACGTATCCGGCGTCCCCGGTGTGGATCCAGCCGTCGACCAGCGTCTCGGCGGTCTTGTCGGGCAGTCCCCAGTACTCGACCATGTGCGCGGGCGTGGCCAGGCAGACCTCCCCGAGGGCGCCCGGCGGCAGTTCGCGGCCCTCCCCGTCGATCACTTTGACGCGGACTCCCGGGTAGGGGCGGCCCGCGGCCTGCATGAGGGGGCTGCCGGGGACGTGGGCGGCCGGTGGCAGGCAGACGGCGGTGTTGCCGGTCTCGGTCAGGCCGTAGATCTGGGCGAACTCGCAGTCGAGGACGGCGAGGCTCTCCTCCAGCAGGGCCTCGGAGATCGGGGAGCCGCCGTAGACCGTCTTGCGCAGGGTGGTGAAGTCCTCGGCGCCGACGCCGGGTTCCGTCAGCATCATGCGGAGCATGGCGGGCACGACGCAGGCGGTGGTGACGCCGAGGTCGCGGATGAGGTCGACGGCTCGGCGGGCGGCGAAGGCACGCATCGCGACGACCGTGGTGCCCGCGTTGAAGTTCTGGGTGGCCCACCACAGCCCGCCGATGTGGAATCCGGGGATGCCGATCAGGGCGATGTCGCCGGCCCGCCAGTCGATCCAGTCCAGCCCCTCGCTCGCCAGGGCGTCCCGGATCGCGAAGAAGCTGCGGTGGGCGAGGACGACGCCCTTGGGCAGTCCGGTGGTGCCGCTGGTGTAGAGCTGGGCGACGGGGGTGTCGGGGGTGGCCTCGAACTCCGTGTCATGGTGCGGGTGCGGTGCCCGCCATTTTTCCAGGGAGCCCAGGTGTACGACGGTTTCGGGCTCCGTCTCGACGGCCGCCGCGAACTCCTCTTCCACGAACAGCAGCCGGGTGCCGGAGTCCCGGAGGATGTGGCTGACCTCGGGTGCGGTGAGCCGCCAGTTGACCGGGACGAGGACGGTGCCGCTCTTGGCGCAGCCGAAGAGGATCTCGTAGTAGTGCTCGGACTCCTTGCCGAGGTAGGCGACCCGGTCACGGGGGGTGAGCCCGGCGGCGCGCAGGGCGTGGGCGACGCGGTTGCTCTCGCGGTGGAGGCCGGCGTAGGTCAGGGTGCGGCCCTCGCAGAGCACCGCCGGGTGGTCCGGTCGGCGCTCGGCGTGGTGCCGGGTGGTCTGGACGAGCGTCTTCATGGTCGAGTCCTTCCGCGTTCAGGGGACGTTGACGAACGCGAGGGTCGCTTCGCCGTCGCAGCGGCCCGATGCGGCGTCCCGGTAGCGGAAGGCGGTCTCGGCGTGCAGGAACGGGGTGCCGTCGGCTCGGGTGCGCCGGGTGACGGACCGGAACTCCATCTCACCGGAGAAAGCGCGGGGAGCGACCGGGCGCCGGAAACGCGCCGAGAAGCGGGCGATGAGAATGTCCGGCAACTGGTGCTTCCAGAAGTCGTCCAGCGTCCAGGATTCGAACCCCGTCCCGATCCCTTCTTTCACGGACTTGGCGACGAGGTAATACATCATCTGGTTGTAGCAGATGTTCACCTCGACGGAATTCAGGTGTCCGGTGTCGTCGATGTAGCACGATTCAGGTATCACGAAGTCGCAATGGGCGGAAACGCGACCGTCCGTTTCCGTCACGACAGCGGAGCGCAGGTATTTGCAGTGCTCCTTGTAGGGCGTCAGCACCTGGGCCAGCAGAGCCTCGTCCGTCATGCCGCCCCCGTCCCGTCGTGGAGCCCGCGCTCGTCGTGCACGGTGACGCGGTGGGAGACGGCCGGCTCGGGCGTGCTCGTGTGCCGGGCGCGGTGGACGAGGCTGCGGTTGTCCCAGACCAGCAGATCGCCCTTCTCGAAGCCCTGCAGGTGGATGTTCTCGTGCTCGAAGGCCTCGTCGAGCTGACCGGTGGCGTCGAACAGCCGCTTCAGCAGCTCCTCTTCAATTGGCCGGCCGCTCTCGTCCTCGATGCCGACCGTGAAGCCCTCGCTGATGTAGAGGACCGTCTCGCCGGTCATGGGGTGGGTGAAGGTGGTCGGCTGCCGGACGGCCGGGGTCTTCCGTTCGACCTCGTCGATGATTTCGGAGAGCGGCCGGTAGACGTCATGGGGCCGGATCTTGAAGTACTTCCGCACGGAGTGTCTGCAGTACGTTCCGGCGATCTCCTTCTTGAGATCCTCGGGCAGTTTCTCGTACGCCCGGCCCATGTCGATGAAGTACGTGCCACGGTTTTGCCGTGGAACGACGCGGGGGTGGATCAGGGTGATTCCGAAGGGGTCCGGCATGAACTGGTAGTCGGCGTGCCAGAACTTGCCCGTTTTCGGTACGCCGATCTGTTTGCCGTTCTCCGGCACGTTGGAGGACACGAATATCTCCGGGACCTCCGGATGCCGGTACATCGGCTCGTAGTACGTCTCGGGGCGGCCGAGCCGCTTGCCGAGTTCCAGGAATTCCTCGGGGGTGAGGTCCTGGCCCTTCAGGATCGCGATCTTCCGCGTGTAGACGGTGTTCTTGAGCGCCGCGATGTCGGCGTCCGAGGCGGTGGTGTGGTCGAAGCCCTCGACCGTCGCACCCATCGCGTCGCCGGGCTGTTCCTTGATCTGCATGACGGGGTGTCCTTTCGTGGGTTCAGACGGCTGCGGTGGTGCCGGTGGGCCTGCGGAGGAGGAGCAGCGCGAGCGCACCGCAGCCGATACCGCCCGCGATCACGAAGACGGCGGTACGGATGCCGTCGAGGAGCCCGGGGCCGGATCCGCTCGGCCCGACTCCCCCGGCGACGGCGACCAGTACGGCGAGGCCGACCGCTCCGCCCACCTGGAGGGTGGTCGACGCCAGCCCCGAGGCGATGCCCTGGTCTTCCGGGGCCACTCCGGCGGACGCGGCGATCCACATCCCCGTCCACGCGGCCCCTTGACCGAGGCCCAGCAGCACGATCCCCGGGAGCAGCGCGGGATATGAGCCGTCCGAGGCGAGCGCCAGGCCGAGTGCCGCGGCCCCGGCGGCACCCAGCGCCAGGCCGCCCACCAGCATGCGGCGCGTCCCGAAGGCGGACACGGCCCGTTCGCCCGCCTGCGTACCGAGGGCCACCACCACGGCGGGCACGAGGAACGCGAGCCCGGTCGCGACCGGGCTGTAGCCGTGGACGGTCTGGAAGTACAGGGTCAGGAAGTACGGCACCGAGCTGAACGTGGCGCTGAACAGGGCGGTCACCCCCATGGCCGTGAGCAGGCCGGGGTGGGCGAACAGCCTCGCCGGCATGAGCGGATCACGGGACCTTGCCTCGATGACGGCGAACAGCGTCAGCAGACCGGCCGAGAGGGCCGCGCTCGTGAGGGCCGTGGGAGTGCCCCAGCCGTCCACGGGGGCCCGCACCAGCAGGAACACCAGAAGTGTGACCCCGCCCGTCGCCGTCAGCGCGCCCGCCGCGTCGAAGTGCCGAGAGCGGTCGAGCGGGCCGTCCCCGGGGAAGAGCGACCACGCGGCGACCGCGAGGGCCACGGCCACGGGCACGTTGACAAGGAACACGGCCGGCCAGCCGAACACCTCCACCAGGAAGCCGCCGAGGAGAGAGCCGAAGCAGAGCCCGCCGGCGCCGGCGGCACTCCACACCGCCAGGGCGCGATTCCGGTCCGGTCCCTCGTCGTACAGGGTGTTGATCAGGGACAGTGTCGCCGGGAACAGCAGCGAGCCGCCGATCCCCTGGACCGCCCTGGCGGCGATCATGACGCCGGGTGACTCCGAGACTCCGCCCACGAGGGAGGACCCCGCGTACAGCAGAGCCGCCAGGACGAACATCCGGCGTCGGCCGAGCAGATCCGCGGCCCGGCCGCCCAGCAGCAGGAAGCCCCCGGTGGCCACGACATAGGCGCTCACCACCCACTGCAGGTCGTGGCCGGAGAAGCCCAGCCCGGTGCCGATGCGGGGCAGCGCGACGTACACGATGTTGTAGTCGAGCGAGATGACGAGCTGCCCCGACGCCAGCACGAGCAGAGGAAGCCCGAGCGGCTTTCGCGGCGCGGTCCTTCCCGGTTGAGTCGTGGCCGTCATCGGTCACCCCCGCCCTCTCCCATGAGCCGGCGGACCTCGGTGATGAGGGCGACCAGTGCCCGACGCTCCGGAACGGTCGTCTCCGGGTGCCAGAGGTCGATCAGCAGGCAGGTCCGTGGCCTGGTGCCGTCGTTACGTGCCTCGTGCTCGAAGGAGTAGTCGAAGAGCAGGCACTTCCCCTCCTCCCAGGAGCGGCTCTCCCCCGCGACCGTGATGCTGCACCCTTCGGGGATGTCCACGGCGAAATGCAGATTGATGCTGAAGTTCCATAGATCGCAGTGGGGTTGGATGACGGCGCCCGGCAACAGGGTGGAGAAATGGCATTCCAGAAGAGGGCAGATCCTGTCCGTGTCGACAGCGACGTCCTTCAGTACCTGATATGCGGTCGGAACTGTGGTGGCCGATTCCTCGACCAGGCCCCCCTTGCGGTAGAGGTACAGGGCCTGCCAGTCCTCCTGGCGTCTCAGATAGTGCTCGTAGTCGGCGAACGCCTCCCGGCGTGCCTCCCATGCGCTGAGCAGCTCCTTCTTGATGACCCGGTGACGAGCCTCCAACTCCTGTACCAAGGGCGCCAGTTCGGCGTAGGCGTACGGATCGTGCCACGGGATGGGCGAGAGGCCCGGCATGATCCACTTGGCCGCCTTCTGCAGCGGATGCCGTTCGCCCCCGCCCGGCTCCAGCATCTGCTCGACCCGGGTGATCGATTCCGCGCCGAATTCCGCTCTGACGGCGACGAGGGCATTCTCTATCTCTGGTGTCACACGGTTCTCCGCGCCCTCGAGCTGTTCTGTCGGGCTGGTAGTCGGTCGGGGGCGGGCTTGAGTTCCCCGCTTATTCGGATCACGTTTACTCGTCCAGGAGCGCGACGAGGGTCGCCCGGGCCCGTGCCACCCTCGAACGGATCGTGCCCACGGGGCAGCCGCCGGCTTGCGCGGCGTCTTCGTAGGGCAGCCCTGCCAGTTGGGTGAGGACGAACGCCTCACGGCGCTCGGTCGGCAGCGCGTCCAGCAGGTCGAGCAGGGCCACGCCGTCGTCGAAGCCGGGCAGACCGGTCGGCTGGGCGCGTTCGGCCCATGCCGTCCAGTCGTCGACATCGGCCGACTTCGGCCGCGTGGCGGCGTACCGCAGGCTGTCGACGACCGTGCGGCGCGCGATGGACAGCAGCCAGGTGCGCGCCGACGAGCGCCCCTCGAACCGGTGCAGGCTGCCGAGCGCCCGCAGGAACGTGTCCTGCGTCAGATCGTCGGCCAGCTGCCGGTCGGCGGAGAGGTAGGTGACATAGCGGACGACGTCCGGATGCAGTGCGCGGACGAAGCGGTCGACGGCGTCGGGGTCGCCGGTCCGGGCGGCGAGAGCCCAGGCCGTGGCGCGGTCGTCGCGGACAGGAGTGATCACCTGATGTCCTTCTCGGGTGATCCGGGACCGGTTCGGCAAGGCGGCACGGGTGAACGCGCCAGGGCCGAAGGTTCCCGGGACGGTAATGGGATGGATCCGGCTGTCTCAGAGGACAGCGGTCCCGGCCGGAGGCCCCCGAGAGGTGATCGTGTACGCGAAGGTGAGACGCGGGAGCCGCTCAGCGCGCTCGCGCGTCGGCCGCAGTCGGGGCCTACGGGGCGGGAGGGGCAGCGACAGTGGCCGCCGCAGCGGCGCGGCCAGCCGGCCCGCGACCGCCCGCAGTAGACGGAACGCGGCCTGCTCGCCGAACGCCAGCCACACACCGGTCAGCAGAGCGGCCAGCAGATGGGCGGCGAGCATGCCGAGCGACGACGTGTCGCCGGTGCCATGGGCCATGTGGGCCGTGTGGGCCATATGGCCCAGGTGCTCGGTGTGCGCCGCGTGGCCCATGTCCATCGAGCCCATGTGTGGCGGGCCCATGTGCATGGAGCCCATGTGCATCGAGCCCATGTGTGGCGGTGCCCCGGCACCCGTGCGGGAGCCCGCCGCCGACTGGCCCCACGAGAAGGCCGAGTGGAGCGCTCCTTGGGCGACGACGACCACGAACACGACCAGCGGAAAGCCCCGTTCACGGCCCGCCAGTGCCCAGCCGGCTCCGCTCGTGACGGCGAACCCGGCGGCCAGTGTCCGCCACGGCACGGTGGCGGCGGACATCAGTACATGCCCGAGGGCGGCGAGCAGCACGCAGACGGCCGCGAACACCGCGGCCCGCACCGTGCGCGCACCCCACCCGACGGTCATGACGGCTGCTCAGCCCCGGTCCTGTCCTGGACGGACCACCACCGCGAGGGACTTCACAGCCCCGCTGTGTTCGAAGTGCAGCGTGAAGGCGACGAGGTCGCCGGTCCGCCAGCCGCCCTTCTTCACGGGCACGATCACGTCGAAGCCCGCCGGTGACATCACGAGGCTCCTCCCGGCCGGGATTCCGACCGAGGACACCGTCCGGTCGGAGGCCGTGTTGGAACTGGTCATGACGTGGCGGCTCAGGGTGAGCCCGCGGTCACCGGCCTCGGCGGTGGTCACCCTCAGCAGCCGGTCCGGCGCGCCTCCGCTGTTGGTGATGCGGAAGAAGGCTGCCGTGTCCGGGGTGGTACCGGTGGGCGCGAACACCTTGCCGTCGGTGACCGTGATCGAGGCCGGGGTGCCGGCGTTGCCGTAGGCGGTCCAGACACTCAGTCCGCCCAGTGCGAGCCCGCATGCGGCGACGGGTGCGACCGCGGCGAGGAGGGTGTCGGCGAGCCTGCGGCGGGTCGGGCGCCAGGGGCGCTGTCCGGTCATCGGGTATCTCTCCGGGCAGCGGGGGAGGTTGAGCGCGGGGGCTGCCAGGCGCGCAGTCGCAGGCTGTTGGCGACGACCAGCAGCGAGCTGGCCGACATCGCCGCGGCGGCGAGCATCGGGTTGAGCAGGCCCGCCATGGCGAGCGGGACGGTGACGACGTTGTAGCCGAAGGCCCACACCAGGTTGGCGCGGATCGTCGCCAGCGTGCGCCGGGCGAGCCGGACCGCGTCCGCCAGGGCCTCGATGTCGCCGCGCACGAGCGTGACGTCGGCGGCGCCGACGGCCACGTCGGTGCCGCCGCCCATGGCGATGCCCAGATCGGCACCCGCCAGCGCGGCCGCGTCGTTCACACCGTCACCGACGACCGCGACCCGGTACCCCTGCTCTCTCAAGTCCCGTACGAGGTCGGCCTTGTCCTCGGGGGTGCGGCGGGCGTGCGCCTCCTCGATGCCGAGCGCCTGTGCGACGGCCCGGGCGGGCGCCTCACGGTCGCCGGTGGCCAGGACGGGCCGTACTCCGAGGCGCCGCAGCCGGTCCACGGCCCGGTAGCTGCCGGGCCGCAGGACGTCCCCGACCCCGATCAGGGCCTCGGCCTTGCCGTCCACGCGGACCAGCACAGGCGTATGAGCGGCAGCCTCGGCCCCGGCCAGCGCTTCCGCCAGTTCCCCGGGCAAGTCGTCGTCGGGGGCGAGGACTTCGACTAGCCGTCCCTCCACGAGCCCCCGCACGCCACGTCCGGGCAGCGCGCTGAACTCGCTCACGTCCGGCAGCCTCCGCTCGCCCTGCTCCCGCCGCGCGTAGGCACAGAGGGCCCGCCCCAGCGGATGCTCCGACCCCTGTTCCACCGCCCCGGCCAGCCGCAGTACCGCCGCCCTTCCGAGCCCGTCGGATACGGCCGTGAGCCGGGAGACGGTCATGTGCCCGGTGGTGAGGGTGCCGGTCTTGTCGAGCACGACGGCGTCGAGATGCCGAAGCCCTTCCAGGGCCTGCGGGCCGGTGACCAGAACGCCCAGCTGTGCGCCCCGGCCGGTCGCGGCCATCAGCGCGGTCGGGGTCGCGAGGCCCAGCGCGCACGGACAGGCGACGACCAGGACCGCGACACACGCGGTGAGCGCGGCCTGCGGATCGGCACCGGCGCCCAGCCAGAACCCGAGCGTGGTGACGGCCAGAGCGAGCACGACCGGCACGAACACCCCGGCCACCGAGTCGGCCAGCCGCTGGGCGCGCGCCTTCCCGGCCTGTGCCTCGATCACCAGCCGGGTGATCCGGGCGAGCTGTGTGTCGGCTCCGACGGCCGTGGCGCGGACGAGCAGCAGGCCGCCGGCGTTGACGGCTCCGCCCACCACCGCTGATCCCGGTCCGACTTCCACGGGTTCGCTCTCGCCGGTGACCAGGGACAGGTCGACGGCCGAACTGCCCTCCGTCACCTGCCCGTCGGTGGCGACCCGCTCGCCCGGCCGTACGAGGAAGACCTGTCCGGCCCTCAACTCCTCGATCGGGACGAGCCGTTCCGAGCCGTCGTCCGTCCGGACGGAGACCTCCTTGGCCGCGAGCATGGCCAGCGACCGCAGCGCCTCCCCGGTCCCGTGCCGCGCCCGCGCCTCCAGGAACCGCCCGGCGAGCACGAACAGCGGTACACCCACGGCCGCTTCGAGGTAGAGGTGGGCGACGCCGTCCGAGGCGGTGGGCACGAGGGTGAACGGCATCCGCATCCCGGGGTCGCCCGCGCCCCCGAGGAAGAGCGCGTACGCCGACCAGGCGAAGGACGCCACCACGCCCAGCGACACGAGCGTGTCCATGGACGCCGCCGAGTGGCGCAGCCCCCGGACCGCCCGTGTATGGAAGGGCCAGGCGCCCCACACGGCCACGGGCGCGGCGAGTACGAAGCACAGCCACTGCCAGTTGCGGAACTGCAGCACGGGCGCCATGGACAGGACCAGCACGGGCAGCGCGAGCAGGGCGGTGACGACCAGCCGGTGCCGTTCCCGCCGGGTGTCCTCGGCATCGTCGCCGTGATCGTCCGCCGGTTCCTCCTCCCTGGGCGGCTCGGGCAGGGCGGCGGTGTAGCCCGCTTTCTCGACGGTCGCGACGAGTTCCTCCGGACCGATGTCCGCCGGATGGCTCACGCGAGCCGTGCCGGTGGCCAGGTTGACCGTCGCGGTGACGCCGTCCAGCCTGCCGAGCTTCTTCTCGACCCGGGCCACGCAGGCCGCGCAGGTCATGCCGCCGACGGTGAGGTCGGTCGTCACCAGAACGGCCCCCGGTTCGGCCCCCATCAGCCGTGCCCTCCCTGCATGCCGTCCATGTCTCCCATGCCGCCGCCACCGCTCGGAGCGCCGCCGTCGCCGCTCGTGCTGTCGCCGTGCATGCCGGGCGCGACAGGACCGGCGGCGACGCCCACGGCGTAGGACACCGCGAAGATCAGCACCAGCAGCAGGAGGAAGCCACAGAGCGCGGGTGGAGGTGCCACTTTCCGCGAGCTCCTGCCCGCGCTGCTCGAAGGGGACTGCCGAGCCTCGTCCATCAACCGCGTCTCCAGGTCATGTCGTACGACGTCGCCGGGATCGCGTCGCACCGCTTCAGTGGTCGGACGGGCCGTCAGCCGAGTTCCGGAGGGCGTATATGGCGCCTGTCACACGCGGCCGGAGCGCTACGCCGAACGTACGACTTAGGCATATTTTCTCCGCTCTTGTTCCACCTATGAGCAGGGGACGAACGCCGAATCAGCCAGAGCAGCGGGAGAGCGCGCCCATGACCGGGACAGCCGACGCGCACCAGAACTCCTCTCAGCCCCTGGCCGACTGTGCCGCCGAGCCGATCGCCGGCATCCTGGCCGAATTCGTGGACAAGCGCATGGGGAAGCGGATCGCCCAGGGCCAGGACCCGGTGCTGCGGCCGGTCTTCGTCAAGTACCACGGCACCGCACGGGGGGTGCTCACGGTCGCCCCCGATCTGCCGCCGGACCTCTGTATCGGATTCCTCAAGGCCGCCCGGGACCAGGAAGGCGGTCTGACCGCCTGGGTCCGTTTCTCCAGCGACATCCTGCCGGACCGTCCGGACTTCCGCCGGACCCTCGGCATGGGCATCAAACTGTTCGGCGTTCCCGGCCCGAAGCTGCTGGAGGACGAGGGGCAGACGGACACGCAGGATCTCGTCCTGCAGAACCATGACGTGTTCTTCGTCGACACCGCCCGGGACATGTGCGAATTCCAGCAGGACCCGGTCGCGTACCAGAACGCACATCCGGAGACGCGCAGCATTCTGCAGGCCATGCGCAAGCCGGAGGAGAGCACGCTGACGGCCAGGTACTGGGGCGTGCTGCCGTACGCGTTCGGGGCCGACCGCCATGTGAAGTACGTGCTCGCGCCGGTCTCCTGCCCGCCCGGTGACCCGCAGGCGGCGCCCCCTGAGGAGGACCCCTCGTCGAGGCGGTCCCCGGCGGCTGGTGGTACACGGCCAGGGTTCCGGCCGGACGGCTGGTCGCACACCTCACCGACACCGACCTGACCCACTCGGCCCTGCGCACCGCCGAGGGCTTCCTCGCCGCGATCGGGCACACCCGCCACGTCCGTACCCGACTCGACGGCTACGACCCGGCCCATGCCCCGGCGCCGCGCTGGACCGCGGCCCACGGGCTGCGGCTGTGCCCGGCGGCGGGCCCCGGATGGATCGCCGCCGGAGACGCCGCCCTCGCCTTCGACCCGCTCTCCTCCCAGGGCATCCTCACCGCCCTGCACACCGGGGCCCGCGCCGGCCGAACCGTCGATCTGTGCCTGTCCGGCGAGACGGCCGCACTCGACGACTACTCCCTGTTCCTCGACGCGATCACGGACGCCTACGAGCGGCATCACGCCGAGACCTACGCCCAGGAGCGACGCTGGCCGGAGCACACGTTCTGGGAACGTCGCGCACCCGCGACGGCCTGAGGCCGCCCGCATGGCTTCGATCTACATGACTTCGACCTACATGACTTCGATGCTGATGATGCAGGTGTCGTCGTCCGTGTCGGATCTGCTGTACGTGAGCAGGTGGTCGAGGCGCTGGTCGAGGGTGGTCTTCTTGGCGCTGGCGGTCACCAGGAGGTGCTTCAGGGACTCCTCCATGGAGCGGTCCCTGCGTTCCACCAGTCCGTCGGTGTACATCAGCAGCGCGTCGCCGACCTCCAGCCGCATCTCGGCTTCCTGGTAGGTGATGTCCGACGCCGCGCCGAGCAGCAGCCCCTTGAGCAGGGGCAGGGTCGTCGCCTCCGCGTCCCGTACGAGAACCGGCGGCAGATGTCCGGCGCGGGCCCAGCGCAGGACCCGGCTCGAGGGGTCGTACAGCGCGCAGACGGCGGTCGCCGTCACCGAGTCGGAGAGGTGGTGGGCGACGCTGTTCAGCCAGGCCAGCAATTGGGCCGGGCCGGCTCCGGTGACGGCCAGGCCGCGCAGGGCGTTGCGGAGCACGACCATGCTGGTGGCCGCCTCGATGCCGTGCCCGGCGACGTCCCCGACGCTCAGCAGGATGTGCTTCGAGGGCAGGACCACGGCGTCGTACCAGTCGCCGCCCACGAGGTGATCGGTCTCGGCGGGCCGGTAGCGAACGGCGGTGCGCAGTCCGGGCGCGTCCAGGGGTGCCGCCGTGGAGGGCATGATGGCCTGTTGCAGTTGCAGGGCCAGTCGGTTCCGCTCCGCGGACTGCTGTTCGCTGTGGGCGAGTTGGTCGCGGGTGGCGGCGAGGGCGACCTCCGTCCAGTGCTGGGCCGAGACGTCCTGGTAGGCGCCGCGCACGGCGAGCAGGCTGTCGTCGATGTCCACGACGGGTTCGGCGACCACCCGGATGTGGCGGGTCACCCCGTCCGGGCGCAGCAGGCGGAAGGCCTCCGACGCCGGCTTGCGGTGGTGCAGGACGGTCCGCAGGAAGCGGCCGATGGCGACGGCGTCGTCCGGGTGGGCGTGGGCACGCAGGTCCTCGACGGGGGCGGGCCCGTCGGACTCCTCCCTGCCGTAGAGGGCGAACAGCTGACTGTTCCAGGTGATCTCGCCCGTGACGAAATTCTCCTCGAAGCCGCCGATCCGGCCGAGGCGTTGGGCGTGCTCGAGCAGGTTGGCCAGGCGTGCCACCTCGTCCTCGATCCGCCAGATCAGCAGCACACTGTCGCCGTGCCGGGTCATGCTGACCTCGGCGACGGAGGACAGCGGCACCTGGTCCACGAGCGCGGTGAGCGTCATGTGACCGGCCCGGAACGGCTCGCCCGTGGCGTACACCCGTTCCAGGTGACTGAAGAGGCCGTTCTCGTCGGCCGCCAGGGGATACGCCTCCAACAGCAGTGCGCCGTCGACGGTGCTGCGGGGGCGCCCCGCGGGGTCGCGGAAGCCGTGGTTGACATGGTGGATGCGGAAGTCGCTGAGATGTCCGGTGTCGTCCACCTGGGGGATGAGCACCAGCGCGGGGTCGTACAGCGAGTCGGCCAGGTCCGTCAGTTCCGACAGGCCGGTCCTCGGCGTCGGGCCGTCGGGCGGCGAGGAAGAGGCGGGAGAGTGGATCTCCAGGGTGTGGGCGCACAGTTCCGCCAGCGCTTCGAACTGCCGGACGACGGCGGGTGGTTGCTCGACCAGCGGGGTCGGCCAGCAGATCTCGAGCACTCCGTGGATCCGCCCGCCCACGCCGGTGGGGACGGCGACCCTTCCGCCGTCGGGCTGGTGGGTACGGCCGATGGTCGGAGGCCCGGCTGCCAGGGACCGGACCCATTCGGGCCTGCGCTCGGTCAGCGCGGTGCGGGCGACGGTCGCCACGCCCGGCGGCACATAGCGCCAGCGCTCCGCCTCTCCCTCGGGAAACCCGGAGCTGCCCGCGAGTGTCAGGGAGCCGTCGGCGCCGGCCGCCCAGATCGCCACACCGGTCACCCCGAGCGGTTCCAGGGCGTGCTGCAGCAGGGAGTCGGCGACCGCCTGGGTGTCCTCGGCGGCCAGTGCACTGCTCTCCGCCGTGCGCAGCCGTACGGCGTCGGACAGGGCGGACGGTACGGCCGGCGGGGTGCGGACCGCCGTCGCGAAGTCGACCGCGACCTCGGTCAAGCGGTCGCGTGCCGCCTGGTTGATGATGTCGACGGCCAGTTCGAGAGGGGTCATCGCCGACTGTTCGGCGAGTTCGGCCAGTTGCCGGGCCGCTTCGGCGGGACCGCAGTGCAGGCGCTCGACGAGCACGCCCTTGGCGAGATCCAGGAGGGCGCGTCCATCGGCCGCGGCGTGCGCCGCCTGCACCTCGTGGCGCAGGCGTTCCACCGTGACGGCCAGCCGGCCGACCGGAGAGGCCAGCGGTCCGCCGGGCGGCTCGGCGACCGGTAGGACGTCACCCTCGGCGGGCTCGGTGGGCGGCGGGCCCGCCGCAGTGCCCTGCTGTCGCGGCTCAGCGTCCCGGGAGGGGTCCCCGGACAGATCGGTGTTGCTCACGTGGACGCTTGCTCCTTCTGACCCGCACACCGTGTGGGAGGCGTCGTGATGTCGGTGGGTTTCGGCGTCATGAGGACAGCCAGTGCCGCACGCAGGCGATGAGGTCGTTCGCGTCGACGGGCTTCGTCACGTAGTCGCTGGCGCCGGCCGCCAGGCTCTTCTCCCGGTCGCCCGGCATGGCCTTGGCGGTGACGGCGACGATCGGCAGGCCCCGGTACTCGGGCATCTTCCTGATCTCGGCGGTCGCAGCGTACCCGTCCATCTCCGGCATCATCACGTCCATCAGCACGAGCCGGATCTCGGGGTGCGCGGTGAGGATGTCGATGCTCTTGCGGCCGTTCTCCGCGTGCAGCACACGCAGGCCGTGCAGTTCGAGGATGCCGCTGAGTGCGAACAGGTTGCGGGCGTCGTCGTCGACGACGAGCACCGTGTGTCCCGCCAGGGCGACGTCGACCTCCGGCGCCGCGCCCAGGCTCTCCTCCATCCGCACGAGCGGCACGACGTCCCCGGGCTGCTCGGCCGACAGGTGCAGGGTGATCCGTTCCTTCAGCTCGTCCAGGCTCGACAGCACCTCCAGGGGACGGTTGTCCGCCCGGGCCTGCAGGGCGGCCTCCTGAGCCGCGCTCGGACGGTGGTTGTTGTGGACGAGGACCGGAACGGTGGCCAGCGCGGCGTCGCCGTCCACGGCCTCGAGCAGCCGCGGGCCCTCGCCGTCGGGCAGATCCATGCTGAGGACGACGCAGTGGCAGGGCCCCGCGGCCAGGGCGGAGGCCGCCTCCTGGGCGTCCATGGCGGTGACGATCTCCACGGCGTCGTGCTGGTCCCGTGCGGCGCGGCTGTGGTCCAGGTCGGCGACGGCGCTCTCGGCGACCACGGAGAGCAGTCCGCGCACGCGCTCCTCGACGATCAGCAGCCGCCGTGTGTGCGGTACCGGGAGTGCGGGGGCCGTGCCCGGACGCTGTCCCTCGGCCGGCCCGCCGGCGCTGTCCTCGTCCTGCGTGCCGTCCGGCCGTGGCGCGGCGGGGAGCTCCTCGAAGTCGGCGCGTGCCACCGGAAGATAGAGCGTGAAGGTGCTGCCCTGTCCCGGATTGCTGTCGACGGTCACCGCGCCGCCCAGCAGATGGGCGATCTCCCGGGTGATGGACAGGCCAAGTCCGGTGCCCCCGTATTTGCGGCTCATGGTGCCGTCCGCCTGCTGGAAGGCGCCGAAGATGGTCTCCAGCTGCTGCTCGGGAATGCCGATGCCCGTGTCCTCGACGCGGAAGGCCACCACGGGCCCGCCGCGGTGCACGTTCCCGGGTACGTCGTCGTCGGCCGCCGGTTCGATGTGCAGCTCGACGCCGCCCCGCTCGGTGAACTTCACCGCGTTGGACAGCAGATTGCGCAGCACCTGGCGCAGCCGCGCGTCGTCCGTGACCAGGTCGGCGGGCGCGCCCGGGGCCCTGGTGATGGCGAAGGTCAGGCCCTTCTGGGTGGTCATCGGCCGGAAGGTGGCCTCGACGTAGTCCAGAAGGCGGCGCAGCGGGACGCGTTCGGGGGCGATGTCCATCTTCCCCGCCTCGACCTTCGACAGGTCGAGGATGTCGTTGATGAGCTGCAGCAGGTCGGAGCCGGCGGAGTGGATGATGCCCGCGTACTCCACCTGCTTCGGCGTCAGGTTCCGGGAGGGATTCTGGGCCAGCAGCTGGGCGAGGATGAGCAGGCTGTTGAGCGGGGTGCGCAGTTCGTGGCTCATGTTGGCCAGGAACTCCGACTTGTACTTGGAGGCCAGCGACAGTTGCTTGGCGCGGTCCTCCAGCTCCTGGCGGGCCTGCTCGATCTGCAGGTTCTTCGCCTCGATGTCCCGGTTCTGCGTGGCCAGCAGGGTGGCCTTCTCCTCCAGCTCCGCGTTGGACCGCTGCAGCTCGCCCTGGCGGACCTGCAACTCGTCGGAGCGCACGCGCAGTTCCTCGGCCAGTCGCTGGGACTCGCCGAGCAGTTCGTCGGTGCGGGCGTTGGCGAGGATGGTGTTGACGTTGACGCCGATGGTCTCCCGCAGCTGCCCCAGGAAGTCCTGGTGGATCTGGGTGAACCGGGTGACCGAGGCGAGCTCGATGACGCCGAGCACCTGTTCCTCGACCGTGATGGGCAGCACCGTCAGCGAGGTCGGAGTCGTCCTGCCGAGCCCGGACGAGATGGTCACGTAGTCGGCCGGGAGCTCGTCCACGGTGATGGTGCGGCGGTTGCGTGCCGCCTGGCCGATCAGGGTGTGCCCGAGGGGAATGCGCTCGAGGCGGTCGCCGTCGGCGGGGTAGCCGTAGGAGCCGATGAGCCGCAGTTCGACGCCGGTACCGGTCTCCTCGGCCAGGTAGAACGCCCCGTACTGGGCGGAGACCAGCGGCGTCAGCTCGTCCATGATGAGTTCGGCGACGACGTCCAGGTCGCGGTGGCCCTGCATGAGGGAGGACACCCGGGCCAGGTTGGACTTGAGCCAGTCCTGTTCCTGGTTGGCCTGGGTCGTGTCCCGCAGGGACTCCACCATCGCGTTGATGTTGTCCTTGAGTTCGGCCACCTCGCCGGAGGCGTCCACCGTGATCGACCGGGTGAGGTCGCCCTCGGCGACGGCACTGGCCACCTCGGCGATCGCCCGCACCTGGCGGGTCAGGTTGCCGGCCAGCTCGTTCACGTTCTCGGTGAGCCGCTTCCAGGTGCCCGAGACGCCCTCGACCTCGGCCTGTCCGCCGAGCCGGCCCTCGCTGCCCACCTCCCGGGCCACGCGGGTGACCTCGGCGGCGAACGACGAGAGCTGGTCGACCATCGTGTTGATCGTGGTCTTGAGTTCCAGGATCTCGCCGCGCGCGTCGACGTCGATCTTCTTGGACAGGTCGCCGTTGGCGACGGCCGTGGTCACCAGCGCGATGTTGCGGACCTGCCCGGTCAGGTTGTTCGCCATCGAGTTGACGTTGTCGGTGAGGTCCTTCCACGTCCCGGCGACGTTGGGCACATGGGCCTGGCCGCCGAGGCGTCCCTCGGTGCCGACCTCCCGGGCCACGCGGGTCACCTCGTCGGCGAAGGCGGACAGGGTGTCGACCATGGTGTTGATCGTCCCGGCCAGCGCGGCGACCTCCCCCTTGGCCTCCACGGTGATCTTCTGGGACAGGTCGCCGCGGGCCACGGCGGTGGCCACCTGGGCGATGGAGCGGACCTGCCCGGTCAGGTTGGAGGCCATCACGTTGACGTTGTCGGTGAGGTCCTTCCAGGTGCCCGAGACCCCGCGCACGGTGGCCTGGCCGCCGAGGTTGCCCTCGGTGCCCACCTCGCGGGAGACCCTGGTGACCTCGTCGGCGAAGGACGACAGCTGGTCGACCATCGTGTTGATGGTCTCCTTGAGCTTCAGGATCTCGCCCCGGGCGTCCACGCGGATCTTCTGCGACAGATCGCCCTGCGCCACGGCGGTGGTCACCTCGGCGATGGAGCGGACCTGGGCGGTGAGGTTGTCGGCCATGAAGTTCACCGAGTCGGTCAGGTCCCGCCAGGTGCCCCGCACGCCCTTGACGTCCGCCTGCCCGCCGAGCCGGCCCTCGGTACCCACCTCCCGCGCCACCCGCGTGACCTCGTCCGCGAACGCCGAGAGCTGATCGACCATCGTGTTGATGGTGTTCTTCAACTCCAGGATCTCGCCCCGCGCGTCGACGTCGATCTTCTGCGACAGGTCGCCCTCGGCGACGGCGGTTGCCACTTGGGCGATGTCACGCACCTGGGTGGTCAGGTTGCCGGCCATGGCGTTGACCGAGTCGGTCAGATCGGCCCACGTTCCGGAAACCCCCGGTACCTGGGCCTGACCGCCCAGCGTGCCCTCGGTACCGACCTCGCGTGCCACACGGGTCACCTCGGAGGTGAACAGCGACAACTGGTCGACCATGCCGTTGAACACGGACGCGATCTCGCCGAGCAGGCCGCCGGCCTCCTCCGGCAGCCGGGTGCCGAAGTCGCCGTCGCGCACCGCGGTCAGCCCGGCCAGCAACCGCCGCAGCTCCGGCTCTCCCGGCACCACGCCCGGATCCTGGATCGCGGTCCCCGCCTTGTCCATGCTCTCCCTCTCCCCGAACACCCCACGGCATTCGCTCCGACATTCAGACCTGCCGTCAACTGTCGGAATTCTCGCCCCCACCGGCCGCTACGAACGCTCTCATCGTATGGCCCGGCCGGCCTCTGACTTGATTCCGGCAAGTATTGTCACTCGACAACGGCCGTAGGTCGACCGGCAATCCTCCCGGTCATCGACCGGGCCGCAATCACCCGTTCGCATGAGCAACGGAAAAATTCAAATATGGTGTCGACTCGGCGTCTTCGCCGATTCGATTGTGATCGGTATCGTCCGCCCCGACGTCCCGGGTACACGCCTCAGCAGCCCGTACGAGGAGGAGCACCATGGCCGAGCGCCGGCAGGGACACGCGTCGGACGACGGGTCCGCGTCGCCGACACCCGAGGCCCGTGGGACGAACACGCACGACACGGTGCGGCTGGCGGTGATCATCGGTGCTCTCGGCGTGGTCTTCGGCGACATCGGGACCAGCCCGATCTACACCCTCCAGACGGTGTTCAACCCGAGCGACCCGCACCCGGTTCCGGTCAGCACGGACAATGTGTACGGGGTGGTGTCCCTGGTGTTCTGGTCGGTGATGATCATCGTCACGGTCACCTATGTGCTGCTGGCGATGCGCGCCGACAACGACGGCGAGGGCGGCATCATGGCGCTGATCACCCTGCTGCGACGGTGGAGTTCACAGCGTGGGCGCCGGGCCGCCGCCGCACTCGCCGCCCTGGGCATCTTCGGTGCGTCGCTGTTCTTCGGCGACAGCATGATCACACCGGCGATCTCGGTGCTGTCCGCGGTCGAGGGACTCAAGGTCGTCCAGCCGTCGCTGGAGGACGCGGTCGTGCCCATCACCGCGGTGATCATCGTGCTCCTGTTTCTCGTGCAGCGCAGGGGAACCGCCGCGGTGGGCCGGGTGTTCGGCCCGATCATGATCGCCTGGTTCGTGGCCATCGGCGCGTGCGGTGTCGTCGGCATCGCCGACCACCCGGACATCCTCAAGGCGCTGTCACCGACGTACGCGCTGGGCTTCCTGTTCGGCCACTGGGGCACCGCCTTCTTCGCCCTGGCCGCGATCGTCCTCGCGGTCACCGGCGCCGAGGCGCTCTACGCCGACATGGGGCACTTCGGACGCCGGGCGATCACCCGGGGCTGGCTGTTCCTCGTCCTGCCCGCCTGTGTGCTGAGCTACATGGGCCAGGGCGCGCTGATCCTCGACGATCCGGAGAACATCAGGAGCCCTTTCTTCCTGCTGGTGCCCGGCTGGGGACGCTGGCCGATGGTCCTGCTCGCCACGGCGGCGACCGTGATCGCCTCCCAGGCGGTGATCACCGGGGCGTACTCGGTCGCCTCCCAGGCGGCCCAGCTGGGCTATCTGCCGAGGCTGCGCATCGCGCACACCTCCGAATCCACCATCGGCCAGATCTACGTCCCGTGGATCAACTGGCTTCTGATGGTCTCGGTCCTCACCCTGGTCTTCGCCTTCCGCGCCTCCGAGGCGCTGGCCTACGCGTTCGGCATGGCGGTCACCGGCACCATCACGATCACCACCTTGCTGTTCTTCTACGTCGCCCGTGCCAAGTGGGGTACACCCCGCTGGCTGCTCGCCATCGGCGCGGGTGTGCTCCTCTTCGTGGACCTGCTGTTCGTGGCGGCCAACATGACCAAGCTCGTCCACGGCGCGTGGCTGCCGCTGCTGATCGGCCTCACCGCGTTCACCGTCATGACCACCTGGCAACGCGGCCGGGCCCTCGTCACGACGGAACGGGTGCGCCAGGAAGGCCCGCTGCCCGAGTTCGTCGAACGCCTCCGCGCGGGGGACGAGCCGACGGTCCGGGCGCCCGGCACGGCCGTCTTCCTGAACCGGGGGAAGGAGACCGCGCCCCTGGCGATGGTGGCCAACGTCGAGCACAACCACGTGCGGCACGACCATGTCGTGATCCTGTCCATCAAGACCGAGCCCGTGCCCCGTGTCCAGGCCGACCAGCGGATCGCCGTCGACGACCTCGGGTACGCCGACGACGGGATCATCCACGTCACGGCCCGGTTCGGCTACATGGAGACACCGGACGTGCCCGGCACCCTGGCCCTGCTCGACCCGGCCGACACCGAAGGGCCGCTGCAGCTCGACCAGGCGTCCTACTTCCTGTCGAAGATCGAGCTCCGGCGCGGGAAGGCCTCGACGATGGCGCCCTGGCGCAAGCGGCTGTTCATCGCCACCTCCTACATCACGGCCGACGCCGCCGAGTACTTCGGCCTGCCCCGCGAGCGCACGGTCATCATGGGCTCGCAGATCGAGGTCTAGGGTCCTGCCGCTGCGACACCGCCTCCGCCGGCCGTCGGGTGCGGGGCCGCGTGCCCCCCCCCAGAAGCGACCCGCGGAATCCCGGACACGGCAGGGGAGTACACGCCCCCTAGGGTGCCATCCCGCACCAAGTAAACCAGGCG